>SHUM01000011.1 GCA_009691245.1 Acidobacteriota bacterium
ACTCATTTTACGATACGCCTAAAACGCTAAATACGCCCAAAACGCCGCAGCGAGGTACGCAGCGGGTACGCGGATATCTATCCGATGTAGAACCATATCCCAGCGTAGAGGTTCAGCTAAGCCATGTGGATTGAACCTCGGGCTGCCTAAACCACTGTACTGTAGACATAGAGCAGATCGAGTTCCACCAGAACAGACAGCACGTACAGGAACAAATGAGTAACGCAAACCGCCTTCCCCGGAATCTCCTATTACAAGGGAAAGTGCACAATTCTCACTTTTCGCCGGCTGCTTCCACCATGTGATCCAGACTGGGATTGCGGGTTGGTGTTTTGATTTTCGCAAGGCTCGATTGATCGACGACGGTGTCTTCTTTGACGAGACCGTTCAGATATAATACAAACGCCGTTAGAGCATAGACGTCGTTGGTGGGGAGTTTCTCAGCGCGTACGCCTATGTCCGGCACGTTGCGCGGCATCGAGCTATTGATCATGCTCCATATCGTAGTCGCAAACGGGCGCATCGATTCCATTTTCAGCTTTGGGTACTTACCCTCAACCCCATTTGCTCCGTGACAATGGGCGCACTTCTGCGCAAAAATCTTAGCTCCATCCTTGGCTGTGCCTGTTCCCAGCGGGAGTCCTTCACCCGATGGCCCAACGTAAGTATCTCGATCTTTGATTTCCTGGGCAGTCGGAGCTCTACCGACGTTATAAGTGGGCAACTGAGCGATTACGAATTGGCTACTCGATAATGTCAACACTACCCACAAAATTACACGAGACATAACGACTCTCCTATGAATAGTCCGTCCGATTATTGGTCATTTCGCATCCCAGGTAAGTCAATGAGTCAAACTGTTCAGGGGCGTGCTTCAGTTTCTTTCTGTCTCACTCTGCTCAATGGTTATGTTCGTCCAGACGGATCAGTGAACCGATCTCCAGAATTCCCTTGGTCGGCTCGAACCCATTCTGCACCAAGCCGTCCCCCCCAATCTTCCACCTTTGAACCAGAGATCGATTGGCTCGTTGGGGAATTCGTTTGCACTCCTTGGCATTCACGTCGACACATTCCGGGTTCGAAAACCAATTCTTTTCCATGGCCTCCATGGTTGGCTGTACGTTGCCAATTTCATCGGTCGCTCTGGACTGCACCACGGTTGAGCGGCCATCCCATTGCCAAGGCAGCCGGAACCTTGTGAACGCCCTGGGGAGCACCGGTGCCTGGAGTTCCGCAGTCTTCCAGGTCTTGCCGTCATCCGTTGATACTTCCACTTTTGTGATTCTTCCAGCCCCGGACCAGGCCAGGCCGCTTATCTCATACGGTCCCCTGCGGGTGAGCTTGTGCCCTCCTGATGGAAACGTAATGACGGACTTGCTGTATGTTTCATACTTGCGCCGGCGTCCCAGATCGGTCATTTCAAATGGCAGTCCCTCGCCCGGCAGGAAATCTTCCTGGGTAGTCATGTACGGCTGGTTTGTGATCTTGAGGTGATTGAGCCATTTTACATGGATTCGCCCGGTCCAGCCCGGCACGACCAGCCGCAATGGATAACCCTGCTCGAGTCGCAACGGCTCGCCGTTCTGCCCGTAAGCGACCAATACGTCCTCCATGCACTTGGCCATCGGAATACTGATCGCGTGATTTGCGGTATCCTCGGATACCGCGATGGCCCAAGTACCTTCCTGCTTGACGCCCACTTCCTTTAGCAGGACGGATAAGGGCACGCCGGTCCATTCCGTGCAACTACTCCGCCCGTGCGTTTCCTGCACGGTTTTCGCGGCCTTGGTCCTGTCCAGATTGCCGTTGCCTCCGCATTCGATGAAATTAACTCGCGTAACGGAAGGCAGCAATTTGATCTCATCCAGAGTCAGCATCACCGGGCGATTAACCATTCCGTGAATGAGCAGACGGTATTTCTCCGGGTCGATGACCGGAATCGCGCCGTACTCGTGATTGACATAGAAATGGAGATCCGAAGGCGTGATGATGCCGTAGATGTCTTGCAGCGGTGTCAGGCCGTCCGTGGCTGATCCGATGCGGTAAGATTTCACAAACGGCGAACGCTCTCCAAGGGGTCGCACGTCGGCCGGGAGTATGGCCGTCTGCTGCTTGGGGCCTTGAGTTACTGCCGGCTTCACTCCCGCTGCCGCCATGCCCAATACAGCCGCACTTCCTTGCAAGAATCTTCTTCGATCGTTCCCTTGGGGCTTCATGGTTACATCTCCTTCGCAGTCTCATCTGTACTTTCATCTCAGAAAATCAAAACTCAAATCGCAGGCCAAACTGAATCTGGCGCGCACTGGTCACCGTGTTGCTGATAAATCCCGCCGAACCCTGCGGCACGGCCCGGCTGTTGAAAACTCTCTTCGCCGGCACGCCGAAGTTCGGCCGGTTGAGCAGGTTGAAAAACTCCGAGCGGAACTCAAGTCTGTATTTTTCTGAGAAGGAAAAAGATTTGAACAGTGAGAAATCAAAACTCACCAACCCCGGTAAGATCAGAGTATTTCGGCCCAAATTGCCGAGGAAACCCGCGGGTTGGGAAACGAAGCTCGCGGAATCAAAGTATCGATCCGGCCCTCCCAACACTGGATTAGAGTTCGCTCCCGGAGCCAAGTCCGGCCGGTCGGCGGTGATGCCATCCAGATTTCGGTCGGCCCCGTAATCAATGGCCGCCGGGAAGCCGGTATTGGTCACCAGTATTCCATTGAGCGACCAGTCATTGAACGCTACCGCTCCGGGCCCGCGCGAGAAAAGGCGCGGTAGTCCGTAGCTGAAATTGAACGTCATGTTATGGCGCACATCGAAGTTGGAAAGCGACTTTTCCCTGGCCATGTCAAACCAATCCATGGGCCGCGATTGACTGTTTTGCGCCTGGCTGCTCTGGTCAGTGGAATGGGTATCGATTGATCTAGCATAGGTATACGCCCACTTGAAGCGGATATCGTTCATCGCGCCTGCGGCCCTGCCAACGCGCTTCTCCAATTCGACGCGTAGCCCGTTATACCAGGAGTTGGCATTGGATGTAAGCATGTTGATTTCGCCCAAGATGGGGTTGGCAGAGGACCTGCCTGCTGGCCAAAATTTCCTCCCATCGGGAAGGATATCCGCCAGCCGGAGATTGGAGGATCTCTGATTGGTTAGGTGATAACCCCGCGATCCGGTATAGGCTAGTTTCAAGGCCAGGCCGGCAAACAATTCCCGTTGCACCCCTATGTTGTAGTGGAACACCGTTGCTTTGCTGATGTTACCGTCCACGCCCCGTCCTTCGATGGTCAGACTGCCGACGTCCTGCACACCCGCGTAGGGATTTGGAAAGGGGAAATCCTCAGTAAACTGTGCCCGTGACCCGAAGGGGGGAGTGGCGGCGACGAAAAACCGGTAGGCGTTGTCAAATTGTTCAAAAAACATCCCCCCGCCTACCCGGATGACCGTCTTGCCGTCTCCTTTGGGATCCCAGGCAAGTCCCAGCCGCGGAGCCAAACCCTGGGAAACGTCATCGGTGAGCGGCAGTCCCACCTGCGGAGTGGTTTTCATGATGATGCCACCCGGCACGATCCGGTCCACAGACCACCGAGTAGTTTTTCCGTCGACCTCCGTCAGGCGCGAAGCGATTTCAAAACGCAGACCCGCATCCACGGTGAAAGTCGGCGTTACCTTCCAGGAGTCCTCACCATAGAAAGCCCCATAAGTTTGGCGCCATCCCTTTGCAAAATCCGGGTGCGCCACCAAGCCTAGGCTGAGCATTCTTCCGGAGACTTCCGAGGTCAGCAGACCGTTAAACTCATCCGCTACGCCGGCGAGAAGATCGTCCAGGTCTCTGAAAATCATCACGCCTCGGAGATCATGCTGTTCAACAGTATTTCTCTGAATCCGCTGAATCTGCCAGCCAGCCTTTAGACTGTGGCTTCCCACCGTATAAAGGAAACGCTCTGTGAATTGGAATGTATTGAAAACGGCTTTGTTAGCACCGTCCGAATTTCCAAATGAGGAAAGGCTGGTGTTGAACTGAAAGAGTCCAAAACCCGCACCAGGGATAAAGGAAAGCGCAGGGTCAATGTCCACAATGGGGGAGGGATTGGCAAGCGCTTCCGGGCGGTTGAATCCCAAATTTGCGACGTGCAACAACCGTGGCGAAAAGATGTGCGTCCACTCCAGGCTCGACGTGTAGCTCCGGGTATCCGCCTTAAGCGCAAACACAGGCAATTGATTAGGATCGGTTCTGAATGCGCTGCTAGTCGTGGAACTCAGGAACAGCGAATCCTTCTCCGAGATGTTGTAATCAAATCTCCCCATGCCGAAATCCTCGCCGGTCGCCGTTGACCCGGTGCTGGCGAAGACGGCCGTCCCGTCGCCGAAATTTTGGCCTGTAGGGAGCGGCCAAATGGCTAGATATGGTGCGATCGACCGGGCCACCGCGACGCTGCGTAATCCAGCCGGGCAATTGCCCTGTTGCGCCGGAGTGCCGCGGGGCAGGCAGCCTCTACGGGAGTTTTCATCCGGCACGATTCCGGACAGCGTAACAGCTCTGCGCTCCCGAACCCCTTCATAGTTAGTGAAGATGAACATCTTGTCCCGCTTGATCGGTCCCCCCAGGGACGCTCCGAAGTTATTGCGCTTGAATTCTGGCTTTACCCCCTTGCCGCGGGCCGTATCTTCCCACTTCGCCGCATCCAGGTTATCGTTGCGATGGAAGGCAAAAGCGCTGCCATGAATTTCATTAGTCCCGCTCTTGGTGACCGTCACCACGGCTGCGCCAGCCTTTTTGCCGTACTCCGCGCTGTAATTGTTCGAGAGAAGGCGAAATTCCCGTATCGCGTCGACGCCGAGCATCAAGCCCGAGGCCGATCCTGGTGTCTCGGCACTTCTGGACGCACCCTTGATTTCCATGCCGTCCTGGTAGAACTTGTTGGATTCCCAGCGCATGCCGGCGACCGTAAACTTTTGACCATATCCATGTCCGACACCCTGGCTGGACATGCCACTGAAGTTCGACGCAGAGGCATCCAAGGTGATCAACTGGTCGAAGCTCCGTCCGTTCAACGGTAAATTCCGCATTTCCTGTTCGCCCACCAGCGAGGACACCGTCGATCCCGTCGTCTCCACCAGGGGAGCCTCTCCGACGACCTCCACGCTTTCCGTCACGGAGCCCACTGGAAGTTCGAAATTGATGACGGCCTCTCGGCCCACAGTCAACTCCACTCCTCGCCGGATGATGGATTGAAACCCTTCCACGGTGGCCGTAAGGCGGTATTGGCCAAGGCTGAGCGATGGCGCCGCATAGCGGCCCGCCGAGTCGCTCTGCACAGTCCGGGATGTCCCGGTGTCCTCGTTAAACAATATAATTGTTGTCCCCGGCACGACCGCGCCGCTGGTATCGGTGACCGTTCCCCGAATACTGCCCGTAACCCCCTGCCCATAGGCTGCCAATATCCCGGTAATCAAAATGGTTACCAAGGACCCTGCAAGTCGCTGTTTCATCGGAAGACCTCCTGGTAGTGGACATTCATGTGCAACATGGTTAAAGGCTCAATCTGTCTCAATCGTCGCTGAGTTACAGATTCTCCGTTTCGGTGCAATTAGCGCGGCGCCACTTTGTCGAGGTGGGGATCGCGTTTTGGCATTTTGATTTTGGGGAGGCTGCTGGCGTCCAGGACGTCCATTTCCTTGACGATGTTGTTGCGATAGAGCACGAAGGCGGTGAGCGAGTACACTTCGGCGGCGGTGAGCGATCCATCTCGGGTGCCGATGTCAGGCACTTTGCGGGGCATGGCGCTGTTGATGAAATCCCAGATGGTTGTGGCAAACGGGTAGTTCACGACGCGAGCTTTGGGTCCCGACAGGGCGGGAAACTGGCCCTCTGCTGCTCCATTGACGCCGTGGCAATGGGCGCAGCGCTTCTCAAAGATCGCCGCGCCCTCCTTCGCCGTGCCGCGCCCCGGCGGAAGTTCTTTCCCGGAAGGACCCACGGTGATGTCCTGGGCGCGAATCTCGTCCGCGCTGGGAGTCCTGCCGAGATTGAAGGTCGGCAACTGCGCGAGGCCCTCGCTTGCAGCCATTAATGTGATCACCAACAATCCTAGCCAACGCATGGCAACATTCTCCTCTCCTGCTGCTGTATCAGAGCCCCGACCGCTAGGGAGGGGGCACGGCGTTCGACTAAATGCCTAGTGCTCGTGGGTATCGTTGACCAGAAACGCGGCCAGTTTGTCCGCCATAGCGGGCATCGGATTCGTAACATTTCCGTCCCGGTTCACCCGCCAGCTCTGAATAATAGATCGCTGCGCCCTTACCGGCAGGCGAGAGCAGAGCTCGTCGCCCAACAAATTGCGGCAAGTCGCGGACGTATCCGCGCCCCAGATAGCCACTTGTTCCGGCGAGGTAGGGTTGGGAGTTCCGCCCACCTGCTCGGGCGTGGGCTGCACGTTGCCGCGCTCATCGGTGCTGCGGGACTTTAGGATGGCCTCCCCGCCGTCCCATTTCCATCCAAGGGTGAACCGGGTGAAGGCGCGCGAAAGCACGGGAGCCTGCAACTCGGCTTCCTTCCAACTTCTGCCATCATCGGCGGAAACCTCCACTTTGCGGATGGCGCCGCCGCCGGACCAAGCCAAGCCGGAGATCTGATACATGCCCGGTTTGGCCAGCCGTTGACCGCCGGAAGGATAGGTAATCACGGATTTGGTGAACGACTCATGATGGAAGCCGAAGGCTTTGGCGCCCGCGAAGGAATAGGCACCCATGCCCAGCGGGGCCTGCTCCATATACGCGAAACTCTCCTGGCGATTCATGTAAGGCTCGTCCACCACCTTGATGCGGTTCAGCCATTTCACGTTGATCCTGCCGCTCCAGCCGGGCAGGATGAGGCGCAAGGGGTAGCCATTTTCAATGCGCATGGCCTGTCCATTCTGGGCATAGGCAACGATCGCGTCATCCATGGCCTTACTCATTGGAAAGCTGTGTCCATGCCGGCCCGGGTCGTCCGCGACGCCAATCAACCACTCGGCGCCTGCTTTCACTCCGACTTCCTTCAGCAACAGCGACAAGGGCACTCCGGTCCACTCGGCGCAACTGCTCCGCCCGTGAATGTCCTGGACGGTTACCGCATCTTTGTCAAACTGCGATCCACTGTTGCCGTTGCACTCGACGAAGCAGATGCGGCTCACCGATGGCAGCAGCTTGATATCATCCATGGTCAGTTCCACGGGACGGTCCACCATGCCATGGATCAGCAGGCGATGCTGGCGGGGGTCGATATCCGGCGTAGCGCCGTTTTCATGGTTCACAATAAAATGGAGTTCGGAAGGCGTGATGATGCCATGCAGGTCCTGATGCGGCGTTAAAGCATTGGAAATGGACCCTCCGAATCCCCTGCGAACAGTCTTGCTCTCGAAACGGGAGACCTCGCCCAGCGGGCGGATCCCCGCATCATGGATCAGTCTGGAACCCGCCTCCTGACCGCTCGCTGTCGGTATCCCTCCCGCGGCCAAGCCACCAACCAGAGCGGCTCCGCTTTTCAGGAATCCTCTTCGGCCATATTTTCCCTTGTTCATGCTTCCCTCCTAGCCAATCCATGTGATCAGAACTCGCATTTCAAAACTCGATACGCAATGAAAGCTGAAACTGCCACGCGGTCTGGCGACTTCGCCAATCAGCAGGCTGAAATCAGGACAGCGGCCTGGGCTACAGCCAGCTCAATAGAATCCTGGTGAATTTATGTTTGACGTAACGCCGGAGCAGTTCTCGGCTGAACGGGTAAGGTTGGCTGACTTTCACGGTGTCCTCCTGCTAAAGGGGAACGAACTTATCATTTCTGCCATTGCTTTTAGCAGATGGCTCGGAATTTGTCAACTGACTAGTTGGGTGGGTAGTGGATCACTTTAAAATTTCGCAGACATTCAGCCAGACATGCAGGATAACAACGTTATTTCACGGTTAGGAAATCTCAAACTGAGCCACTACCGTTGTGACCTGCACTGTTTTTAACTACCCGAAAAACAAGGCGCTGCATGGAAGGCGATGAATCCTGCGGAGCGGGTCGGAAACTTGTGGAAAGCCGCAGCTACAATTTAGCTACAATGCGATGGCGGTAGTCTGTCTCCATCCAGGAAAATGCATTCCCAAAATCAATTTTTTGTGGATTCTGTTTCCCGAGGCGACAATGGACGGTGCGATCCCGACATTTATCCAAGCTCGAAATGGCGAACTCCAATTCCAGATGTAATTTTTGGCAGGCAGACGGTCTCAATCCCGAAAGTTCACAACGAAGTACCGAACGTTACTAGTGCCGCCCCCGGATCCCGGGTTCACCACGGTAATCGCATAAGTGCCAACTTCGCTGAGCAACTTCGGGCTAATGACGGCCTCCAGCTTCTTGTCGCCAAGAAATCTCGTGGCCAAATCCGAAGTATCGAAACGTACGATGGAGTTCGGTTTAAAGCGCTCTCCCCATACTTCGATCTTGACTGAGCCCTGTCCTTGGATTGCGATGGGCGGAGTAATCTCAGACAGCCTTGGCCCCATGTATTCCAACACGGAGTCCACCGCCACCGCGCGCGGCATGGGATTGCGGAAGTTGGAATCAAGCGTGGTATCCACAACATTCCCGTCGAGAATCACCGTGGATATCCTGCGCGTGTTGCGGATATCGGTGAGCGGATCGGCATCCAGAATAATCAAGTCAGCCAGCTTGCCCGGCTCCAGGGTGCCCAGGTCCTTGTCTTTGCGCAGCAACTCCGCAGGCCATTTGGTGGACGCCATAATGGCCTGCATCGGCGTTACGCCAGCGTCCACCAGCGCTTCCATCTCCACATGCATGGAGACGCCGGGAAGGTTGGTAGGCCCAGAGCTTGATCCGGTGTCCGGGCCGGTGATCAGCCGGCCGCCCGCGACGGCGAATCGTTTGACAAACTCATGCAGTTTCGCCAGACCTTCCTTGCGCCGCGCCATCAGGTCCGCGCTGGGAGAACCGGAAGGCTCCTTGGCTACGCGCAGCCAGAAATTAAGCCGACGATCGGGAATAAACTTCCAGTTTTTGTCTTCCAGATATTGCAGGGAATCATTGGTCCACTCAGATTTCTTGGGCATCAGATTGACGGACGTGCGGGTCAGCGTGGGATTGAAAAACACTCCATTTTTGACCAACAAGTCCACCAGTGGGTCAAACGCCGTGACGTCCATGTCCGCCTCGGGGACAGCGGACCGGCGCGTGCCGTGGGGCACGGTGGCCTCGGTGATGGCCTCGGTGTGCTCGACGAACTTCATGCCGACGCGGGTGGACTCGCGCACATCGCCGGTGTGGCCCACCACTTCGAGGCCCGCTCTGTGCGCTTCGGCCACCACCGCCTCGAGCAGCTCCGGCGTCAGCGCTTCGTGAACTTTCACTGCGTCCACTCCCTGCCGAATCACCTTTCGGGTGATGACACGGGCCTCCTCGGAACTGCGCACGCGGACCTTGTAGCCGGCCAGTTCGGCATTGTCCACCTCGCCGCCGGGCTCAACCGGGCCGTCAATGATGAGGCCGGTAACAAACATCCGCGGCCCCTTCAGCTTGCCAGACTTCAGCGCCTCGCGCTGGGCGAGGATCCATTCCGTGGGATTGGCCGTATCGAATACCGTGGTCACTCCGAAGCGGAGAAAAATCTGCGGCATAAAATCCAGAAAATGTATGTGCGCGTCGATCAAGCCTGGCAGGACGAACTTGTTTTCCGCGCGCACTACCTTGGCGCGCGGCGGTATCGCCACCTGGCCTTTGCTTCCTGCCGCCTTGATGCGCCCCCCCTCGATCACAATGACGGAATCCCTGAGCGGTGCACGGCCCGTGCCGTCAATCAATGTTGCTCCCTCGATCACCACTGGCTGGTCCTGAGCGGCGACGCGGGTGGGGAATATCCCGCATGCCACCGAAAGCAAAATAGCTATGGCGGACAAGAGCTTGCAGATTGAGTTAAGTTTCATGTCGTTCTCCGCTTGTAGTTTCCCGCCGGGGACATTGCGGCGCTTGCCGCAGAGCTCACTTTGAGTAACCGCGCTGCGCATCGCTTAGATCATACCACCGAAAATTTCGTGCAGGCAGGGAACTCCAAGCTGTCCTGACCCTGCCGAGAGGCCTCCGTAATTCTTGACCTCCACCATACATATCTGATACATAGTCTGTAACAAAATTGTATTCGCGGGGCGATTGGTCAGTTCAAGTCACCTTAAGCGCAGCAGGGCGGCTGCCGAAAAGAGGGTTTCATGGGCAAGATACTTTCCATTTTATTGTGCGCGCTGCTCGTATGTGCGCAGTTGGCGATGAGCCAAGCGACGACCGGAACGATCTCCGGCGTAGTAACGGATAGTTCAGGTGGAGTGCTCCCCGGAGCCACGCTAACCATCCTGAACGAAGATACCGGCATAGCCCGCACGGCGCAGTCGGACGCGCAGGGGCACTACCTGGCTCCGCTGCTCGCGCTGGGCAGATACAAGGTAACGGTCTCAGTGGAAGGATTCCAGACTGAGATACGCAGCGGCATTGTGCTCACCGTGGGCCGCGAGGCCGTGGTGAATCTGGCGCTGTCAGTGGGCGCGGTATCGCAGACGGTGGAGGTAAGCGGCGAAGCTCCGCTGGTCGAGTCCACCACATCCTCCGTTGGCGGACTGGTGGATGAGCGCACCATCCGCGAGTTGCCCCTCAATGGTCGCAGCTACGACCAGCTCGCGCTGCTCGAAGCGGGCGTAACATCATATGGCGGCGGCGCCACCAGCGGCGGCTTCCTCTATGGCACCGGCACGCGCTTCAGCGTGGCCGGGAGCCGCTCCTACAATAATAGTTATCTGCTCGACGGCATGGACATCAACGACTCCGGCAACGGCACGCCGGGCGGCGCGGCGGGCACCAACCTGGGCGTTGACGCCATCCGCGAATTCAAAATTGTTACCAGCCTGTTCAGCGCCGAGACCGGCCGGGCCACCGGCGCGGTGATCTCCGCGGTTACGAAATCGGGAGCCAATGACTATCACGGCAATCTGTTTCACTTCATCCGCAACAGCGCCATGGACGCGCGCAACTTCTTCGACGTGCGCAACGCCCCCAATCCCACGCCGGTCCCGGCCTTCAAGCGCAACCAGTTCGGCGGCACGGTAGGCGGACCGATCAAACGCGACCGGACATTTTATTTTGGCGCTTATGAAGGCATGCGCGAACGGCTGGCCACCACGCAGATTGCCACCGTGCCGTCGGTAACGGCCAAGAATGGAACCCTGGCGGGCGGCCGAGTGGTTGCCGTCAGTCCCGCCATTCGGCCCTTCCTGGTCTTGTGGCCCGATCCGAACGGGCGCGATTTCGGCGATGGCACCGCCGAGTTCATCACCTCGCCTTCCCGGCCGACCAATCAGGATTACTTCATGGTGCGCGTGGACCACCAGCTCACTTCAAAGCATAGTCTGTTCGGCCGCTACACCTTCGATGACGATTCGCGCCGTGCGCTCACCAACGTGGCCACTTCCGAAGACACCTCCGATGCCCGTCGGCAATATGTAACTCTGCAACTGAGCAGCGTGCTCAGCTCGAATCTGCTGAACTCGGCCCGCTTCGGCATCAACCGCTCCATTTCATTGACCGATAATCTGCCCACCTCGGCGATTCCCGACGGCCTGTCGTTCATTCCCGGCCAGCCCATTGGAGTGATCGGCATCGGCGGGCGCGCGGCCGGCGCGGCGTTGATTATCGCCAATGCGGGCACCAGCGACACCGCTCCGCGCTTCGCTTATTACAGTGTCTTTGAAGCCGCCGATGACGTTACCTTTATCCGCGGACGGCACTCCTGGAAATTCGGCGGCAACCTCAAAGGGATGCGCGACAACACCGCGCAGAACACTTCCTTGCGCGGCATCTATCGCTTCGACAGTTTTGAAACCGTGCTCACTGCCACGCCCAATAACTTTGGCGCGGTGCGTCCGGGCCAGAGCGCATATCGCGGATTCCGCCAGAAATTGTTCGCCCTGTTTGCCCAGGATGACTTCCGCATGAATTCGCGCCTGACGCTGAATCTGGGATTTCGCTGGGAAGCCGTCTCGGACCCCTCCGAGTCGAACAACCTGGCGTCGCGCTTGATGAATGTCTCCGACCGGGCTTTCACGCAGGATGACGTTTTCATGGAGATCACCAGCAAGAATTTCGAGCCCCGCGTCGGCTTTGCCTGGCAGGCGAACGGAAGCGGCAAGACCGTGCTGCGCGGCGGGTTCGGCATCTTCCACGATCAGATCCTTCCGGTCTATTATGCCGTGGCCGTCACCAAGTATCCGCCGTTTTATGAGCGCCTGGCCGTGGCGCCCACGGTGGCTCAGCCGCTGCGCTTCCCGGACGCCTACACGCAGTTGGCCGGTTCCGGCCTGGTGGCGATTAACGGCGTGGCGCCGTTTCTGAAGACTCCGTCGAAAAATCACTACACGCTCACGCTGCAGCAGCAGATCTTCGAGGACATGGTGCTCGAAGTGGGCTATGTCGGATCGAAGGGCACCAACGTGCCGCGTTACGCCGAGCTGAACACGCGGGCGTATCAGCTCGTGAACGGCCAGAAAACTTTCACCGCCGGCGCGCCGCGCATGAATCCGTTCTTCGATGAGATTCGTCCGCTGCTCACCGACACCAACGCGCACTACGACGGTATGCAAGTGAAGTTCAAACGCGCCAGCAGCCGCAACCTCCAGTTCCAGATTTCCTACACCTACTCGAAGGCGCTCGACAGCGCCTCGACCGTGGCCACTGCCGACAACTCCCGCGAAGCGCAGGCCTCGCTCGACCCGGAAGACCCGGCACGCGACAAGGCCCGCGCCTCGTTCGACGCGACCAATAATCTGGTGATCAACGTGGGCTATCCGCTGCCCGTGGCCTTCGACAACAAGATTGCTTCCACCGTGCTGGGCGGCTGGGAGTTCAGCGGCATCGCCACCTTCACCGACGGCCAGCCGTTCAGCGCGCGGCTGGGTTTTGACCGCGCCCTCAACCTCGGCGGCGGTCGCGCCGACCGGCCTGACCTGAAGGCCGGGTCCAGCCAGAATTCGGTGTTCGAAAATCCCACCGCGGATCGCTGGTATGATCCCAGCGCCTTCACCCTTCCCACCGCCGGCACCTACGGCAATTTGGGGCGCAACACGCTGGTGGGACCGGGCCGGCAGACCATTGATCTGTCGCTGGTGAAGCGCTTCACGCTGTCCGAGTCCGCCGACTTCCAGGTGCGCACCGAGCTCTTCAACATCCTCAATCGCGCCAACTTCGGCCTGCCGCAGAACGTCCCGCTGACCAATACTGGAGCCATCAGCGCGAGCGCCGGAAGAATCACCGACACGGTAACCACCTCGCGGCAGATTCAGATCGGGATGAAGCTGACGTTTTAAGATTCCGCAGTTTTTCTTTAGGGGAGTTGGCTGACATGAAGGTTTGTTCCCTGTCGAGGTCGCTGCTGGCGATAGTTTTTGTGAGCAGTTGTTTCATGGCAAGACTTGCGGCGCAGTCCGGCTCATCGTCAGCCGTTAGTCAGCAACCCGTGCTCAACGAGCAGCAGCAGGCCGGTCGCGGCTTGTTCCTGCAGAACTGTTCCTACTGCCATCTGCCGACCAAAGAAAACAACAAGAGCACCGCAGAGGGAACCACGGTCGGCCCGCTTTTGAAGGGGCTGATGCAGGGCTCCAAGCCGCGGCCTGAAGCTGTGGTGCGCGGATTCATCCTCAAGGGAACCGCCAAGATGCCGGGGTTCCAGTACGCATTCCAGCCGAAGGAAATGGACCAGATCATCGCTTATCTGAAAACTCTCTAGGCCTGTGGAGGGAACTCGTGATGCTACGTTATCGTGATGCGCTCAAAGCTATTCCATTGTTGGCCCTCGCGGGGTTGGCTGTGCTGGCGGCGTCGCACGCCGTGCAGGCGCAGTCGCCGGCGCGCGCCCAGACGCCGCTGGCCGGTGTGGTGAAGGGCGATGACGGCAAGCCCATGGAAGGCGTGGCTGTCTCCGCGCGCGAGCAGAACAAGACCTTCACTACTTCCGTGTTCACCAACCAGGCCGGTGAGTACTCTTTCCCCACGTTGGCCGACGGGCAGTATAGCGTGTGGGCGCAAGCCGTGGGCTTCGACACTTCCCGCGCGCAAGCTGCCGTCGCCGCCGGCAAAAACACGCAGCAGGATTTCAAGTTGAAGCCATTGAAGGACTTTCATCACCAGCTTTCTGCCACCGAGTGGACCGACAGCCTGCCTGACTCCACGCCTGCGGACCGCAGAATGCAGCAACTCGTGCACAACAATTGCAGCTCCTGCCACATCGCAGGATTCATCCTGTCCAAACGCTTCGACGCGAACGGTTGGGCCATGATGATCAATTACATGCTGGAGCGCGAGATGCGCCCCGAGGCGGCCAACTACAAACTCATTCAGTCGTACAAAGAGGATATCGCCGGATATCTGGCCAAGGTGCGCGGATCGCAGGCAGACGTGATGAAGTGGAAGCCGCAGCCGCGCCTGAAGGGCGAGGCGACGCAGGTGGTGGTGACGGAGTTTGATTTGCCACGCGGCGACATGCCGCACAGCGTCCATGACGGAAGCGACTGGTCCGGCGGCATCCCCTCGAAGTATGAAGGCGAGGCCGCGCATGACTCCGCGATGGACAAGGACGGCAACGTGTTCTTCACCGACAACAGCACGCCGAACCGGACCATTGGCAAGCTTGATCCGAAGACCGGGAAGGTTACCGGATACATGTTGGCCGATAAGGAAGGTTACGCGGTACGCACGCACGGATCGGTAACGGATCAGAAGGGTATCATCTGGGTCACCAACGGCACCGACGGTACCATGATGAGTTTCGATCCCAGGACCGAGAAGTTCAAGAATTATCCGAAGCCCGCTTTGCTCACGCGTGGCATTGGCCCGACCATTACGGTTGATTCCAAAGGAATGCTGTGGTCCACGCAGTCAAACGGCGTGTTCAAGTTGAATCCTGAGACCGGCGAGTACACCGAGTACAAGTCATTCAGCAAGGGCGGCGGCCCTTACGGCATCGCTGTGGACGCGGAGGACAACATCTGGTTCGCGCAAATCAGCACGGATCGCGTGGGCTATGTGAACAGTCGCACGGGTGAAGTCGGAGAAGTGGTGCTGCCCGCATGGACGGGGGAGGTCAGCGCCAAGGATCGTGAGATCGGTGAGCGCACCGGCGCGATCACCAACGCCGCACCGCTGACGCAGAAAGGCCCGCGCCGCATGGGCGCCGATCGTCGAGGCGGCGCCGTGTGGGTGGCCGAGTATTGGACCGGGCAACTCGCGAAGATCGACATTCACACCAAGAAGGTGACTGAGTATGCGGTGCCTTCGCGATACTCGCATCCTTATGCCGTGGTGGTGGACAAGAACCACATGGTCTGGGTCTCGCTGATGAACTCGGACCGCATCCTGCGCTTCAATCCATTCACGGAGCAATTCACGGAGTTCCCTCTGGCCACGCTGGGTAGCGAGGCGCGCTTCATCGATATTGACGACACACCCGATAGGCCCGCCGTCTGGCTGCCTTACTCACGCACAAACAAACTGGGCCGGGTGGAGTTTCGCTAAAAGCTGGTCGCCAAGCAGGTGATCGAACATCGCGCCGCAATTTTTTTCAGTGACTCGCAGCCCCGGTTGCCCACTTTGGAAAAGCGGTGCTTCCGCAATCTACTGTTGGTCAGATCATCGCAATTTACTGATTTTATGATCCTTAATGGCAATTTTTGCAAACAGTAGGTCTCCAACACCGAAAATCCAAAATAAGCGTATTGGTTTTAATAAGATATGGCTTAGCCACCAACAATTGATTGCGGAAGCACTGCCAGTAGCAGATGGCTTAATCGCGCCAATTCTGCCCAGCCGAGCGGAACGGCGTACGCGGGTGTGGCCAATGTAGAAAACGCGCTGGCTTCCGCAAGCAGGCCCACCCGAACAGTGAGCACTGCGCGAAAGATACAACTGTCGCTGCGAGTCCGCTTCTAGGTCTGGAAAATGGCCGTTGAGCCAGTTGGCGGCTAGGTTAGATGAATCAGGGAAGTTATTTGGGATGAAGTGGTTAGATGATGCCTCGTGCTGTTGAAGGAGGTTCCGCAATCTTGTTGACTTATTAAGGGGATGTTGGTATAACGGCGATAGTTAAAGGACTGTCTGGACTAGGCAATAGGTTAGCTCCTAAGGAGCGCCGCTTGTTTGGGGGAAGCGCGCAGGTTTCTTGGCTAAGTGCTGCAAACCGTTTAGGGCCAGATGCTTTAGGGTTAGCATACGATGCCTAATCTGGTCTAGCCTTCTGCTTGGCGTCGTTGCACTCTCACCTGTCAGGGCGCTTGCGGCTCCAGCGCAAGAAGTCAGTGTTTCCTCCCGTCAGAAATTGATCAATCAGTATTGTGTCAGTTGTCACAATTCAAAGCTCCAGACGGCTGGTTTGATGCTTGATGGTGAAGATGTGGCGCAACCGGTTGACCATGCGGGATTATGGGAAAAAGTGATCCGCAAGCTGCGGGCAGGACAGATGCCCCCGGGCGGAATGCCCAGGCCGGAGCCCGCGGCGCTCACGGAATTAGCCGCTTATCTGGAAGCAGCACTGGACCGGGCGGCGGCGCAGAGCCCCAATCCTGGCAGGCCAACGGCAATCCACCGCTTGAATCGGGCTGAATATTCCAACGCCATTCGCGATTTGCTTGGTCTGGAGATTGATTCCCAATCATTGCTTCCAACTGATTCTGCTGATCATGGCTTCGACAACAACGGCGAGGTTCTCTCCCTGTCCCCGGTCTTGATGGAGAGGTACATGATTGCCGGAGGCAGAATCAGCAGACTGGCCATAGGCGATCCCGTTTTCCGGCCGGTCGCGGAGACTTACAGCGTTTCCCGTGGTTTGATTCAGGAAAGCCGCATGAGCGAGCAGCTTCCCTTCGGGTCACGCGGGGGGCTCGCCGTCTCCCATCGGTTTCCCCTGGATGGCGAATACATCATTCGAATCACCTTGCAGCGGGATGAGCAGGGATACATCAAAGGGCTGCGGGAACCGCATCTGATGGATGTTCGACAGGAACTACTCCATTTTTCCTGGCAGCCGCGTCAGCCGACGTTCATCTCATGCAGGTGCTGGCTGAAGGTGGAGCCAATCCACGCACCGTTTCAAAAGACCTGATGAACCCGTTGCTGGCGATTGTATTGCTGGCGGCAAAACGGCCGAAGCAGGCCATGGAGGCCTCGGATCTGGCCTTGCGGCTTGGCGTGGATATCAACGGAGCCGATAAGGACGGGCAGACTGCGCTGCACGAAGCAGCTTCCGTCGGCTCGCTCGAATTGATTCGCTATCTGGTTGGTAAAGGCGCGAATCTGGGCGCGAAGAATAAGAAGGGACGTACTCCTTTGGAAATGGTGGAAGCAGGTGAAGTCGAAACAGATGAGTATTCCTTGAATCCACCTGAGCCGACGGCCAAGCTGCTGCGCGAATTGGCCACCGGGAAGTAGAAGACTTTATTCCGCACTGACTCGCGGCAAAGCAGTCGGTACTTTCCTTTTGCGAATCATCCATTCACTGCACAAATATTCAGAGTTGAGGAGATAGACTGACGTGAAAAATAGAATCCTATTGCTGGTTAGCATGTTAATCATGAGCATCAGCGCTGCTTCAGCGCAAGATGCCAAGAGTATTCTTCAGGCAGCTGAAAAGGCTATGGGGGTTGCCAATCTCAAGTCATTGCAATTCTCCGGAACCGGTTGGAATGGTGGGACGGGCCAGAGCTTCAGCCCTGATATGGACTGGCCGCGCTTCAAGATCATTGGCTATACGCGCACCCTTGATTTCGAGGCTAAGACATCGAAAGAGGATATCACTCGCGTGCAGTTGATTAATCCCGAAGATCGTTACAAGCCGAAAGGCGGCGGCGGAACGCCGATCATCGGGGAGCAGCGCTACTCACTGCTGGTGAACGGAAGTCATGCCTGGCGCCTGGACGGGAGTCGAGTGACTCCTGAACCGGCCGTCGCCGAGATTCGCCAGTTGGATATCTGGATGACTCCATACGGTTTTCTAAAAGCTGCCGCGGCAAACAACGCGAAAGTGATTAAGCGCCACGAATACAGCGGTCAAAAAGTCACAATCGTGTCGTTCACGGCGCTCGGCAAGTACCGGTTGAATGGGACGATCGATGATCAGAATCGAGTCATCCGCGTGCAAACGTGGATTCCGAATCCGGTGGTCGGTGACATGTACTACGAAATAATCTACAGCAACTTCAAGGATTTCAATGGCATTACATTTCCAACCCGTTGGCATCACCATCAGGATCATGATGATAACGGGCGACTACCCAACGTGAGTGGCGGTGATCATGCGTTTGGCCTTGAGGCCATCACGAATGTCCTACCCAATCCGCCGAAGGCCGCTGTTGACGTTCCCGCAGATGTGCAGCAGGCTGTTATTCCGCCGGTTCGTGTTGAATCTCAGAAGCTCGCCGACGGCGTATGGTTTCTCGGCGGCGGTTCGCATAATAGCGTAGCCATTGAGTTCAAGGACTATATCGCAGTAGTGGAAGGCCCCCTGAATGAAGAGCGATCTCTTGCAGTGATAGATGAAATCTACAAGCTGATACCCAATAAGCCGATTCGGTTTCTAGTGAATACGCATCACCATTGGGACCACTTGGGTGGTATGCGTTCCTACATTCACGAAGGGGCTACGGTAATAACCTATAGCGGAAACCGGGCGTACTACGAAGAGTTGGTAACTGAGAAGCAGTGGCTCCTCAAACCAGACCGGCTATCCCTCTACCCACCTGAAGAAGTCGCGGAAGGATATACTTTTGAGACATTCAGGGAAAATTATGTATTGAGCGACGGCACGCGAAACCTCGAGTTGTATGTCATGCAGGGTCTCGATCATGTGGCGGGGATGATGATCGCCTACCTTCCCAAGGAGAAACTCGTGATTGAAGCCGACTTATTCACGCCGCCCGCACCGAATGTTTCGACTCCTACTCCGAATGACTCAAATATTACGTTCCTGAGAAACGTAGAAAGGTTAAAGCTTGATATCTCCCAGATCGCGCCTATTCATGGCCGCGTTGTTCCCTGGTCCGATTTCATGAAGGTCGTCTCGAAAGGATCGAAATAATTTCGTGCCGTTGTTCGAGGTTTCCATTGCTCCGGCCGTCGGCATGTGCAATGGGCCAGCAAGTTGCAGTAGGCAGATTCGCTTATCGCCGATTTACTGTATGAGGAGGCTCTGGATTTTCTCCATCCGCAACTGGCAATCGTAGAGGGATGGGAGGGAGCGGCAGTCGATACGTATTTGCCAATGACCTTTGGGCGGATGCCTGTTCCAGATAGGCAAACCGCAGCCCGCACGTGAAGCAACCGAAAAAGCGCTACTGCTGTGTGAGCAGTGCGACGATGTGGAAGGCACTATTGTCTACTTGAACCAGCTTTACCAGATTCACCGTTATCTCGGCGCTCCTGTGTCCTGAAATACATTCGTAAATCCCTGCTAATTCTCTGGCAGGATTTTCGCAAATATGAGCGAATTGGTTATGAAACTGGGCGTGGAGGCGCCTTAGCAGGCTTCCATTTGTCTAAATTCCCTGTATTTTTCCCTGTTAGCAGGCGGAGAGATGGTTCGCACTTGACTCGTTCCTCCGCTATAGAGTCAGCCCGGTCGAAGCAGAACCCGGGAAAATGGAAGGGCGGTCAAGAACCGCCGTGCCTGCTGCGGCACTGGAACTCTCGATAGGAGCGAATAGCTTTTCGGAGACTTGCAACGGTGAGCCAGCCAAGGACCGCCACCTCCGCGGTAGTTTGGTCGTGCACTGTCCCATAAAAATAGCCAATTGGCGTTGCAGCAGCGTTGCTGGCGTGTGAACAATTCCCGCAAAATAGTGCGGCATTTGGCACCTCGGCGGGGCAAGCGCAGTGGCGAAGGCCAAACCTTTGTCTCGAGGATGATCCGTTTGCGGTGTGCATTATCGTGCATGGGGCGTCGGAACACCAGCACGACCTTCCGGCAACCTATTGGTAGTATTTGCAGCGTATATTTAATCTCATGACCGCCGTAGATTTTGTGTATTTCGATGCCGGGGGAGGCCACCGTAGCTCTGCCACGGCACTCTGCGAAGTAATCGCCCGGCAGCAGCTGCTTTGGCAGACCCGAATGGTGAATTTGCAGGAGATTTTGGACCCCCTTGATTTCATTCGCAAGTTGACAGGCGTTCGTATTCAGGACACCTATAATGCAATTTTGAAGAAGGGTTGGACTCTTGGATCAGCCCAATTGCTGAAGGTACTACAGGCAGCGGTGCGGCATTACCATGATGAAGAAGTCGGTTTGCTGCGCGATCACTGGGCGCGGTCCCAGCCTGATTTAGTTGTTTCGCTCGTGCCGCATTTTAATCGGGCGCTGAAAGAGAGCCTCGCTGGCGGAGGGGTTCCATTTGTCACCATCCTGACGGATATCGCAGACTTCCCGCCGCACTTCTGGATCGAGTCGCAGGATCAGTATGTTGTCTGCGGATCTGAAAAGGCTGCTCAGCAAGCTCGCGAGGCGGGAATTGCGGAGAGCCATATCTATCGCAGTTCCGGAATGATCGTTCATCCGCGGTTTTATGAGCCTGTTCGGATTGACCGCCAGGAAGAAAGACGGCGCCTTGGGCTGAAGGAGTCGCTGCCCACAGCGCTCGTGATGTTTGGCGGACAGGGCTCTGAGGTGATGCTGGAGGTCGCCAGCCGTGTCAATCAATGCGATCTCCCAGTACAGATGATTTATATGTGCGGCCATAACGTCGGGTTGGCTGAGAAACTCAAGCAACTTGCCAACCACAAGCCCCAATTTGTGGAGGGATTCACCAGGGAAATCCCTTACTACATGAGCTTGGCAGACTTTTTTATTGGGAAACCCGGGCCGGGCAGTGTTAGCGAAGCTCTCCTGATGAAATTGCCAGTCATCGTTCAGCGGAACGCGTTGACCCTACCGCAGGAGCGGTACAACACAGAGTGGATACTCGAAAACGAAGTGGGTCTGGTTGTTGAGAGCTTTCGGCATGTCGTGCCAGCCATCCGCGAGATGCTGGACCCACAAAAGTATTCTCGGTTCCACGGGAACACTGCGAACCAAAACAGTCGAGCTGTGCTGGAAATCCCAGACATGCTCAAGGAAATTCTCGCTAGAGAACTCAATGCACAGGGCGCTCTTGCCGCAGTGTAAGGTGTGGCGCACTACTTCCGGCAGTCTTGAATTCAATCGCCAGAATCGGCATTCGATGGAACCAGTAGCGGCAACGCGTCAGGAACGGTCGAGATGGTGTACGGCAGTTGTCCAATCAGCTCGCCATCTGGCATGGCCCGGGTGATGCGTTCGATGTTTTCCGGATAATCACAAATCGCGGCCCCAATGGGGAGGAGCCGAGCACTTCGTCCGAAATCATCCGTCATTTCGGTCCATTTTAGGGAGGTCCGTCACTCTTGCTCTATCATCTTGCAAGTTCTGATCCCATGCACCAAAAGCTTCGGCAGATATCAGTTCGGCAATCCAGCTTTTCCAAAAAAGAGCACTATACATTCAATGGCTGATTTCGTAGACTAGGTCCGAATAGCCGACTGCGCCCATCGTTGAGCTTCAGTCGTCTTGTCCGGGGGAAGCAACCCGGTGAAACCGAAACATGGTTTGGGTCGTCTTATCATGCTGGGAAGATTGTTCTCTCGGTTTCTGAAGTCTTTCGGATATTCCGCATTGGAAGCACTTTGGTAAGTAAATTTTGATTGATCCGCCTTTGGCGAAAGGAGTTTATCGAATGATCAGCAATATTCTGCGAGCGGGGTTATTGGCCGCTTTGGCAGTGTCTTTTGGGGCCAGCGTGCAAGCCCAGCAGGTAAGCATGCCGGCGAAGTTGGCACAGCAAGCCTACCCGGACCTCATTGTCTACAACGGCAAGATTGTTTCTGTAGATAACCCCTCATTGACCAGTGAACTGGGGACCAAGTACGAGGCCATGGCCATCCGCGGCGAGCGCATCCAGTTTCTGGGGACCAGCGCGGAACTGCTTACCTATGCCGGACCTAATACCAGGAAGATTGACCTGAAAGGCCGCATGGTGATCCCCGGAGTCATCGACTCGCACACGCACCTCCACAACCATGCGTATTCCTGGTGGGCCCGGACCAATACGGACAAGTACGCCCATCTGGCCAAGAGGATTTCCGTAGAAGGAAAGACGTATGCAGATTTGACCAAAGGAATCGAACTGGCTGTCAAGGAAGGCATGTCAGGCCTGCCGAAGGAAACCTGGGCGGACATCAGCGTCCCTGGCGGGACGGACATCGGGATGCCCTACCTGCGCTCAGACTCCTTGACGCGCGAGATGCTCGATACCTGGGCTCCGGATCGGCCAGTCTGGGTTTCCGCGAATGTGGAATACAAGTTGAATACCGCCGCCCGCGACCAGCTGCTCACCTATTATGGCGTGGAACCAACCGATGAGAACCTGGAGAATGCCGTCCAGCACGCCGTTACCATCAATCGCACCAGGATCTCTGATGCGTACTTCGAGAACAATATCGGCGAACTGGCCAATGCCATGGAGCATGGCATGAAGAGCGCCGCCGCCAACGGAATTACGACGTTCTCCTCCCACATCGTCGGCCTGCGGTTCATGCCCGCCTACGACCTGCTCCGCAAGGAAGGGCGTATGCCGATTCGTTTCGGATGGGCACATCGGCTGTGTCAGTTGGTGGAAAGCAATGTCCCCGGCTGCTTCCTGCACACGGGGTCCCTCGGGGGCGTTGGAGACAACCACTATTGGAGCGTCGGCATGACCCTTGGCGCGCTGGACGGTGGGCCTCCCTCGATCTGCACCACCATGGAAGCGGCTCCGACGGCCAAGGCTGCGGAGAAATGTTTCCTGCAACCCGGTAATCAATACGCGAAGGCGATTAAGACGGCGCTCGAGAATCGCTATCGGTACATCATCAACCATGTCTACGGGGATAAGCCCGTGGACTACGTCATGGACATCATGGACCAGGTGATGAAGGAGAACAAAGAGATCACTCTAAAGTACTTTCAGGATCTGCGGATGACCTCCGATCACTGTGGTTTCTATCCCCGCAAAGAGCAATTGGCGCGCATGGCAAACTTCAAGTGGATCGTCAGTTGCGATATTGCGTTTATCAACCGCAGCTATCCCTGGCTGAGTGTTTATGGAAAGCAGCACGCCAACCGCATTGCTCCCATGAAAAGCATTATTGACGGGGGCGTAATGGCGACTCTGGAGTTTGAACTCCGCACCGAAACCGGCGAAGGCCCGACGCTGTGGGCACAGGGAATCCAGGCGATTACCCGCAAGAATAACCGCGGGGACATGGTCGCGCCGGAAGAGGCCGTCAGCCGGGAATTAGCGCTGAAGATGATCACCGTCTTCCCTTCGTACTACGTGCTGAAAGAGAAGGAGATCGGGACGCTCGAGGTCGGCAAGCTGGCTGACTTCGTGGTGTACAACAAGGACTATCTCACCATTCCTGTGGCTGAGATTCCAACGGTATTCCCCTTGATGACCGTGGTCGGCGGCAAGACCGTGATTCTGCGGCAGGAGTTCGCGACCGAACTTGGCACGCAGCCGGTTGGCCCGCAGGTCAAGTTCGAGTTCAAGGAAGAATATAACGAGGGTGAAGTACCGGTAGTAATGAATTAAGGATAGCATCCGTTTTCAGGATGCCACCCTATGAGTACCAACCAATGAGTAAATGAAGGGGAGAGGGGGACATGTTTTCCAATGTCCCCCTTTTCTCGATTTGATGTATCCGGCACAACCGGGCAGCCGCAGTAACGCAGAAAGAAGGAAGGGGATTTCCATGCGAAAGGCCAAGAGGGGAATGACCTGGCAAATGACCGTGCCGTTATGTCTGCTGTTGCTCACGGTAGGGGTGCTTCCGGCAGGGCTTCAGGCGCAGGCCCCGGCGCAGGCTAATGAGGAGGCATGGAAGCGGCACATGGAGGCTGCGTCGGCCGCGCTCAAGGCCGACAGCCCCAAGGATGTCTCGTTTGCTTTGGGCAGTGCGCTGGGCGAGGCGGAAAAGTTTGGTCCAGGAGATCAGCGCCTGGCTAACACGTTAAACCTGATGGCCTCTTTCCAGCGCTCCCAAGGGAACGTCGAGGAAGCGGTTTCTCTCTATACACGACTCATCAGCGTTCTTGAAAAAGGCCAGGGCCCGGACAGCCCGTCGGTGGCAAACGCCTTGGATACGCTGGCCGGTTTCCATCAGGAAGAACATAGGCTGAGTGAGGGGGAAGAAGCGCCGCAGGCAGACCCCGCCCACGCAGCGGACCATTCCCAGGAAGCGGGCCCGGCAGCGGGCGAAGCCCACGAGCATGAATCACACTTGGTCTCCGCGACAAAACTTTTGCAGCGCTCCCTGGCCATTCGGGGGAAAGCCTTCGGCCTCAATGATCCCAGCGTTGACGCCAGCGTCAACCGCCTGGCAGCGGTTTACGACGCACAGAAACAGTATCCGCAGGCTGAGGCGCTGCTGAAGCGTTCGATCGAGACCCGCGAGCGCGTGTTCGGGAAGGATGCTCCTGAACTGGCTTTCAGTTTCTACAATCTCGGAATCCTAGCACAGAAGAAGGCAGATCTCGCCGGAGCCGAAGCGCACCTGAAGCGATCCTGGCAGATTCGCGAGAAGCATTTCGGCTTGCAGGATATGGAACTGGAGCGCAGCGTAAGTGCGCTGGCGCCCATTTACATGCAGCAACGGAATTTTAAGCAGGCGGATATCCTGTTCCGCCTTTCGCTCTCGATTCGGGAAAACAAGTTGGGGAAGGACCACCCCAGTCTTGCACCGGTATTGAGCAGCCTGGCCGGCCTCAATGCTCTGCAGGACCGTCCCGCGGAAGCCCAGAAGTTGCTCGAACGCTCGCTCTCTCTCGATGAGAAGTCGCTCGGTCCAGATAGTGCCTTCCTAGTCCCCACGCTGAATAACCTGGCGCTGGCGCACCTAGCGCAGGAACACTATGGCGAAGCCAGCCGCATTTGGGAGCGCGTCGTTGTGATTCAGGAAACCAACGACGGTATCTTTGCCGCCAGTCTGCTGCCAACCCTGGAAGCCCTCTACGACGCCTATAAGAAGCAGGGCAAGGAGCAGGAGGCCATAAAAATAGGCCGGCGCCAGGAGGCTGTCGCTGAGATGTCCGGGGAGCACGAGCACTAGGAATCGAATCCCGGATCGGTTCAGCAACGAGGAGCCAGCCACGAGACCGTTTTTTGTCGTTCAGTTGGTTCAAAAGTAAATGGTGGGCGCTGCAACCAGAGATGGATTGGATGGCCTGGCTAGCAATGTTCGATCGGTGTCCCACGCTCTCCGCCAATGAATTAGAGAACTCTTTTAGGTGGGTATGTATTAGACGCTGATCCGCCTTCCTTCAGGGGATCTGGTCGGTGGGCCAAGCTACTCGCCGGTGCGTTCCCGGAACTTTCCCGTGAATGGAGTGGCTCCCAGTTTTACCAGGAGTTCGGAAGTCACTTTGTTTACGCGAAACGCTGGTCTACGGAAGCGGTCGTCGTAACGGCCGCCGGGGAGGTTCCGGTATAAACGGCCTTCCGGATCACCGAGGGCGATCTCCAGCGGGGTCATGCCGTACATGTCCTTGACGTCCAGGTTGGCTCCCTTTTCCGCCAAAAACTTGATCATGTCGTTCCATCCAAGATAAGCCGCAGCGTGCAGCGCGGTTCGACCGTCACCGTAGATGCCGCCTTTCGCTGCTCCATTCACGTCGGCGTTGGGGTCCAGCGCCATCACTAGCTTCAGCGCTTCAATCGCTCCCTTTTCGTCCCGGCGTCCGCGTTCCGTGCCCAACCCAGACGCCACCAGCAGCGAAGAGACGCCTTCGGAAGTAACTACCTTGGGATCGGCTCGCCCTTCCACCAGAGTGCGCATGGCGGCCACGTCGCCCGAAGCCGCTGCCAACATGAACGGGGTTGCGCTGGCTAACTCAATTTGTGGATGATCCTCCCCGCCGCGCGCGAGGAAGGGGTATTCGAGATTGGGGAAATTCTTTTCAATGCGTGTGTTGGGATCGGCTCCACGAGCCATGAGCGCCTTCAGCAGGCCGGGCATGTTGGGCCGCTCCCAGCCCAGGTCATCGGTGGGAAGTTTCAGAGCGCTGGCCAGCGTCAAAAGTCCGTCATGCAGTGAGTAGTGGATGGGGGCGACTCCATAGCCATCCTTTACGTTCGGGTCGGCACCATTTTCCAGCAGGAAGATGGCCAGCTTCTCATGGCCGCTCGCACTGGCCACGATTAGAACCGAACCTTCCTCTTCGGTTGCCTCGTTTACATTCGCGCCCGCTTCCAGCAAGAGGCGGGCGGATTCCAAATCCCCTTCTCTCGCTGCGAACATCAATGGAGTGAATCCGCCCTTGGAGCGGGGGAAGTGAACAGTAGGCCGATAGTTGCTGCCGAAGACCTGTTCGTTTTTAATGATGAACGGCTCAGGCAGCGGAATGAGCTTGGAGCGGGCGTGGACGTTGGCTCCGCGCTCGATCAGCGCTCGAGTAATCTCCGAACTCCTGGTGGCGGCTGCCCACATCAATGCCGTCTGGTCTTCAATGTTTTCCTTGGCGTTCACGTCCGCTCCGCGGGCCAGGAGCAATTTCACTCCATCCAGGCTGCCCGTGCGGACGCAGGTCATCAGCACCGTCTCGCCGTTCCAAAGCTTGGCGCTGGGATTGGCGCCGGCGCTCAGCAGTTTCTGGATCATGGCCGCGTTGCGATTGGTGCAAGCAAGCGCGAGCGGAGTTACGCCATAATCGTTGGTCTTGTTTACATCGGCACCGGCGCGAATGAGCTGTTCGGCGGTAGCCGTGTCGTCGCGATGCGCGGCCCAGGCGAGCGCCGTAGAGCCATCGGGCTGGGGCAGGTTTACGTCTGTTTTTTCGGTAAGGAGAGAATCTACCGCTGCTTTGTCGCCATGTTTTACGGCCTCAATTAGCCGCACCTCGCCGCTGGCGGCCAGCAGTCTGCCCGCGCACAAAACGGCGCTGCCTGCGCACAAAATGGCGCTGATAGTTGCCTTGAGACCATACGATGCGATAAGTCTTGTCAACCTGCTCATGTTCCCTCCCGGGCTGCGCTGGCAGCCGCGGCCTTGCGTTACACGATGCCTTCCAGCCTTCCGGTGGCGTCACTGTCATGGGGAATCAGGAAGGCGGTATCAGGGACCCCCAACATATCCAGCGTCGTCAAATGTAAGTTCGACAGAGGCAGGCCGCGATACACCAGGTGCCGACCACCCTTGAGTTTACCCGCTCCCCCGCCCACCAGAGCGATAGGAATGTCATTATGCAGATGCAGGTTGGCGTTGCCCAGAGCGCTGCCACAGACGAAGATGGAATGATCCAACAATGAGCCGCCCGCATCGGGGGTAGCCCGCAACTTCTCGAGGAAACCGGCGACAAGTTGAGAATGGTACAGATCGATCTTCTCGACGATCGCGACCGTCCCCGGGTCATCCTTATGATGCGACAGGGAGTGATGGCCGTCGTGCGCCCCGATTTCCCGATAGGGCCGATTGGTTCCTTCGTGCCCCATCATGAAAGTAATCACGCGGGTGAGATCCGTCTGGTAAGCCAGCAACATCAGGTCAAACATCAGCCGGGCATGTTCGGCATAGGTGGCTGGAATGCCTGCGGGACGCTCCATGGCCGGAGGCTCTCCGGACACCGAGGCCGTCGTCTCAGCTACCTGGATGCGCCGTTCCACATCACGGACAGCGTCCAGATACTCTGTGATTTTCTGTCCGTCGCTCGGCCCCACGGTGGTCATCAGGTGATTCACTCGCCCCATCACGGCATCCAGTATGCTGCGCTGCCTGCTGATGCGGCGGATGCGCTCGGCTGGGTTGGTGGTGTCAGTATCTCCGAACATGCGCTCAAATACCCTGCGAGGATTGTCTTCCGTTAGCAGTGGGACGGTGCCGCTGCGCCAGGAGACCGTGCTGCGGTAGTAGCCTGCATAGGTGCCGTCAGCCTCACCCACGAACTCGGCGGGGTCCATGCCCAGTTCCAGTGAAGCCAGTTGGGTATGCTTGCCGAATTCGGCGGCAATGATCTGGTCCACAGAAATTCCCGCCGCGGCAGTCCGGGCACCCGGGTGGATGCCGGTCAGATACGTGGCGCAGGGTCGCGCGTGGTTTCCGCCGCCTTCGTTTAGCCGAGGGTCGGCGGCCTTGATGTTCAGTCCGCTGATCACCGTAAGCTGATCGCGGAACGGCGTCAGAGGCGCCAGCGTGGGAGTCATTTCAAAACCCGGCCCTTCAGTTGCCGGAGTCCACTTGCTCATGATCCTGCCCAGCGGGAGGTATATGTATCCCACGCGAACCGTGGGCGCGGATGCCGCCGCCAGCGCCGGGATCATGGAATCGAGCAACGGCAATGCCAATGTGGCTCCAGCGCCGCGCAGGAAAGTGCGGCGGGGAATGGCCTTTTTGAATATCGCTGTCATAACGTTCGAGACCTCCTCATTTGAAACGGCGTACTCTTTACTACTCCGAGGATCAGCGACGACCAGCGATACTCGCTGCGAGCTGCCTCCCCAACTATCTTGCGAACCGCCGGTGCATCGTAGTTCTCCAACCCTCGCCCCAGCGCGTAGGTAAGCAGTTTTTCAGTTGCAGTAGACATGAATTGATCGGAATGGCTCAACAGCACCTGACGAAACTGGCTGTAATTCTCAAACTTGTTGCCATCAAACAGTTGTCCGGAGACATCCACAGGGGCCGCAGCTTTCCCCTCCGTGGTTCGCCACGCGCCCACGGCGTCGAAGTTTTCCAGAGCGAATCCGATGGGGTCCATCAGCTTGTGGCAACTCGCACAGGCTGGATTGGCGCGATGCTGCTCCATCATCTGACGCATGGTGAGCGGCTTGCCATCTTTATTCTTGTCGTCCAGCGGGGGGACATCGGGCGGCGGGGGCGGCGGGGGCATGCCCAGCATCTGCTCGAGCACCCACTTGCCGCGTAACACGGGAGAGGTGCGGTTGCCATAGGACGTTACAGCAAGTATTCCGCCCTTGGCCAACAATCCCTTCCGGGCCTCATCCGTAACTGCAACCTGCCGGAAATGGCTGCCGTAAACATTCGGAATACCGTAGTGCCGGGCCAGCCGTTCATTGACAAAAGTGTAGTCGGCGGTCAGCATCTGCAACGCCGGGCGATCCTCGCGCAGCATGTTCTCAAAAAACAACTCCAGTTCGCTCCGGAATGCCTCGCGCAACTCGCCGTCGAATTCCGGAAATAACGATGGATCGGGAGACAGTTGGCTCACGCTGCGCATATACAGCCACTGCCCGGCGAAGTTGCTCACCAATGCCTTGGAGCGGGGATCGGCGAGCATGCGCCGCACCTGCTGCTCCAGCACCGCCGGCTCCTTGAGCCGCCCCCGTTCCGCTAGGTCCAACAGCGGATCATCGGGGACGCTGCTCCACAAGAAGAAAGACAGGCGGGAAGCTAACTCCAGATCACTGACTCGATAAACGGTATTTGGCGTTGCTTTTGGCGGGTCGCTTTCAATGCGGAAGAGAAAATCCGGCCCGGCAAAAATGCTCTCGATCGCCATGGCGATTCCTTCTTCAAATCCGCCATCGCTCCGGCCAGATTGGTATAGGCTGAGCAGACTCTTGACCTCATCCTCGCTCACGGGCCGCCGGTAAGCGCGACGCGCCATGGTCGAGAGAATATTCCTCGCGCAGGGTTCTTCGTCGGCTGCGCGAGCGGGCTGGCACGTGAATATCCTGCGGCGGCCGGCAGCATCCCCCACGCCCTTCCCGGCATAGGGACCGGTAACGACGACGCTCTCGACCGCGGGATTGCCACCTTTGTACTGATCAATTTCGCTGATGGGCATGTGCGGAACCAGGCGGCCCACGGGCATCACCGTCTGCTTCAGGAAGGTTACGCCAATCGTGTGCGTGCCCACCCCGGCCGTAAAGCGTGCCTCTAAAATCTCATCCGCCGTAAATTCGTATCCGGTCTGAGCCAGGTCACCGCGATAGTCGTATTCCTGGTTTTTGGTGAAAATCGGACCGGAGCGGCCATGCTGTTCGCCCCCAATGGTCAGCAGTTTGATGCGCGTCCCATCCAGCCGGACATCCAGTTGATGAGCATCCGCCATGCCTCGGATATAGCCTTCAATGTTTCTCTGCAAGCGAATCTTGACAACGTACTCGCCATCGGCTGGAAAATGGTGGCGAATCGCCGTGCCTCCGCGCGATCCGAATGGCAAATCCTCGCTCATCCGGTCGTCCTGGCTCAAGTCCTGCTTGGTCATTTTTGAAAGTTGGTAGGTCTCAGCGGCGGGGCGCGCGTTGGCATCGCCGATGGCCATGCGAACGACCTTGCCCGCCGCCAACATATATCGTTCCATCAGAACCGGCGATACTGATAGAACATCACCCATATTGTCGAAGCCGTACTCGGCGACATCGGCGGGCAGCAGCGTTGCGCCGTCAATCTCCAAATCTAAAATATCCCGGATCGCGTTGGTATATTCCGCGCGGTTGAGGCGATGGACGGTAGGCCGTCCGGGATTGGGGGCTGCCGCAGCCAGCTTGTCCAACTCCGATTCCAGGTAGGATACCAAGGCACTATAATTTGGTTTGTCAGGCCGAGGCGCACCAACCGGCGGCATGGCGCCCAAGCGCAATTTTCTCAACACCTTTTCCCAGGATTCCGGGCTTTCGGCTATACGGTCCACATTCAGCTTGTCCAGGGTAAGCTCGGCGGTGCGCAGCTTCTCGTTGTGGCAGGTTACACAGTAGCGATTCACCATCGCGCGATTCGCAGATACTCCCCCTGTAGCGGAATTGTCGGGTTGCTGGCCGGCCGCCGCTAAAAGGGAAGGTACTGCCAGCACTCCCGCCATAGCAATCATTCTGGTGATGGAACAGATGCTTGGAAGTGTTCTCTCCCCTCGATCAGTAGGGCCAAGTCTCAGGCTCTGGAAGGCACTCATGAAAACTGCTCCCGCTTACCAACTAATGTGCTTGTACGCCTTTACCTTACCATATTGTTAATGGCAATGTGCAATTTTTGACCTGTCACCAATCTGCCTGCTGCAAGCACCATTTATTGGCAAATAGCCAGCCAGCAATTTCGGCGGTTTTAGGGGGGTGAAGAGCGCGGCAATCACTCGCATTCTCAACAGGGAGGGGCTATAAGTGGCTAGAGAGGCTGGTTTCCCTGCATTATTCCCTGTTAGCATACTGAAAGAGGGTTCGCTCTCGACTCGTTCCTCTGTCATCCCACGCCGGTGGCTTCGGAGGGCAGGCCATTCCCCTACGGGTATCAATTCTTAAAGAGCGCGTTTACCGCGAGAGAAGATCAGCAACTTGAATCCGATTATTAGTGCCAAGGATATTTCGAAGAGGTATGGCAGCGCGCCGCTCTTCCAGAATGTTTCGTTCACCGTGGCGGAAGGCAATCGGATCGGCATCATCGGTCCTAATGGCTCCGGCAAATCGACACTGCTCGAAATCCTCTTTGGCCGGGTCCTGCCGGACACCGGGGAGGTGGCCGTACGCAAGCGGACGAAGGTCAGCTATGTCGCGCAGATTTCGGAGTTCGCCTCCGGCGATACCGTTCGATCCATAGTCGAGCGCGCTCTCAATCACAAGGCCGCGACCGCCGAAACTATTGAGGGGCTGCCTTTCCGGGCAGTCGATGCGCTGGCCCGCGCCGGTTTCAAGGATTTGGATACCAAGGCCACGGAGTTGTCGGGAGGCTGGCGCAAACGGCTGGCCATCGCTGAGGCGCTGGTTCAGGCGCCGGACATTCTGCTGCTCGACGAGCCGACGAATCATCTGGACCTGGCAGGAATCAAGTGGCTCGAATCGCTTCTGCAGAGCGCGCCATTCGCCTGCGTGGTGGTCAGCCATGATCGTTATTTTCTCGAAAACATAGCCACCGAAGTTGTGGAACTCAATCGCATCTATGTGGATGGGTTGCTGCGCGTTGACGGAAACTACAGCCAGTTTCTGGAGGCCAAAGCGGAATACATTCATGCGCAGGGCAAGCGGCAGGACGCTGTGGAGAACCGCGTGCGCACCGAGAGTGAATGGCTGCGCCGGGGCCCCAAGGCCCGGGCAACCAAGGCCAAGGCGCGGATTGATAGAGCGCACGAAATGATTCAGGAACTCGCGGACCTGAATTCGCGCAGCCGCGTTGCCACCGCCAAAATCGATTTTGCCGCGACGGATCGCAGAACCAAGGACCTAATCGAGCTTGCAGGTGTTCACTATTCCATTGGCGGACGCACGCTGTTCGAGGGGCTGGATTTTACGTTTCGATCGCAGATGCGCGTGGGGCTGGTGGGTCCGAACGGGAGCGGCAAGACCACACTACTGCGGCTCTTGCAGGGAGAGATCCGGCCATCGAGCGGCGCGATTAAACGGGCCGATGCACTGCGCATCGTCTACTTCGATCAAAACCGGTCGCTCGATCCCAACGTGCCGTTGCGCCGCGCTTTGGCGCCGGACAGCGACTCGGTGATCTATCAGGATCGCGTCGTTCACGTGGCCGCATGGGCAGCGCGATTTCTCTTTAATGGCGAGGACTTGAACCAGCCCGTCGGGCGGCTGTCGGGTGGCGAGCGGGCGCGCGTTTTAATCGCGCAGCTCATGCTTCAGCCGGCTGACATCCTCTTGCTCGATGAGCCGACCAACGATCTGGATATCCCCACTTTGGAAATTCTGGAAGAGAGCCTGCTGGAGTTTGCAGGAGCGCTGGTGCTGGTAACGCATGACCGCTACATGCTGGACCGCGTTTCAAACACCGTGCTGGGCCTCGATGGGCTGGGGCAGGTGGAACCATTCGCCGACTATTCGCAATGGGACGTGTGGCAGCAGTTGCAAGAGAAAAAAGCCGGGGCCAATAATTTGGCAACCCAGTCTGCGCGTTCTGCTCCGGTTGACCCTCAGCGGGCCGCCAAGAAGAAGCTCTCCTATATGGAAGCGCGCGAGTTTGCGGCCTTGGAGAGCAGCATTGCCGAGGCGGAGCGAGGACTTGAAGCAACGCGCGCCACGCTGGCCGATCCGGCAGTCCAGAGTGATGCGCCCCGCCTGCTGCGACTTTGCGCCGAAGTGGACGAGGCCGAGAAGTCTCTGGAAAAGCAATATGCGCGCTGGGCGGTGCTGGAGGGGAAAAATGGCTGAGTTCTCCCAGGCGCGTCTGGTGGCCTGGGATCTGCAGCAAGAACCACGACCGGCGTGTGTCACCACTTGATTGCGGAAGTCCCGCAACAAACGATAGAATGTTTCGCGCACCACTAAACTAAACGAAGGCTAACCCAATCCATGTCAGATGCGAACATCCCTGAAATGAACCTGCCTGATCTTCAGGTAACGCCCACTCCCACTCCAGCGCCTGCCGTGGCCAAACCGCCCGTGGCAGTGCCCGCAAAGCCATTCACCGAGCCGCCAGCGGAGCCGGAAGAATCATTCAGCGAGCTTTTCTCGCAATACGAGAAGAGCAACCCGCGTAAGCGCAACGAACCCGGCGCGGGGCTTACCGGCACGGTGGTTGCCATCACCGCCGATGCGGTGATCTTCGACATCGGGCGCAAGGAGGAGGGCATCGTCCCGCTGGCGGAGTTTGCGCGCACGGGCGAAAGCGTGAAGCCCGGCGATCAGGTGCAGGTGACCATCACCGGTCGTGATCCCGAGGGTTATCTGAAGCTGGCGCGTGGGCGGGTTGCGCGAACGACGGATTGGAGTTCGCTCGAAAAGGCTTTTGCCGAGAAAGCCATCATCGCTGGGACGGTTACAGCGGTCATCAAGGGTGGCCTGAGCGTGGATGTGGGCGTGCGCGCCTTCATGCCCGCCTCGCGCAGCGGCACGCGCGATGCCGCCGAAATGGAGAAATTGGTCGGGCAACAGATTCGCTGCCGCATCAGCAAGCTCGACGTGGCCGATGAAGATGTCGTGGTGGATCGCCGTGCTGTCTCCGAAGAAGAAGAGCGCGCCGCCAAGGACCGCCGCTACGGCGAAATTCGCGAAGGCGACATCGTTCATGGCGAGATCAGCAGCATCGCCGACTACGGTGCATTTGTGAATATTGGCGGCGTGGATGGCCTGCTGCACGTCAGCGATATCGCCTGGTCGCGCATCAGCAAACCTTCCGATGTGCTAACCATCGGCCAGCAGATAGACGCCAAGGTGCTCAAAGTGGACATCGCCAAAGGGCGTATCTCGCTGGGCATGAAGCAGCTTCTGCCGCATCCCTGGGATCAGGTGGCCGCCAAGTTCAAAGCCGGCGAGCGCGTGCGCGGCACGGTAACGCGCATTGCTGACTTCGGCGCGTTCGTGCAACTGGAGCCGGGCATCGAGGGACTGATCCACATCTCCGAGATGGCCTGGTCGAAGCGCGTGCGCAATCCCGGCGACGTGGTGAAGGTCGGAGAGACGGTCGAGGTGGTTATCCTCGGCGTGCAAGTCCCCGAACGGCGTATCTCGCTGGGCCTGAAGCAGGCGCTGGGCGATCCCTGGGCCGAGGTGGCAGAGCGCTTCGCCGCAGGCTCGGAGGTCGAAGGCCCAGTGATGAGTCTGACCAAGTTTGGCGCATTCGTGCAGGTAGCTGAGGGCGTGGAAGGGATGATTCACATCAGCGAGATCAGCGCGGAGAAACGGCTAGACCATCCCCGCGATGAGTTGCATGTGGGGCAGGTCATCAAGGCGCAGGTGCTGGAAGTGGACACCATCAAGCGGTCCCTGCGTCTGAGCATGAAGCAGCTAGTCCCCAGCCACGCCGATGAATATATCGCCGAACACAAGGAAGGCGACGTGGTCACCGGTCGCATGAAGAAGTCCAGCGGTGCCGAGGCGCGCGTGGAATTGGGCGAAGGCGTGCAAGGCGTTTACCGGATGGATGCAGCTCCGGCGCAAAAACCGGAGGCTTCGGCACCGGTCGTTGCGGACCTTTCCTCCTTGACGTCCATGCTGAATGCCCGCTGGAAGGTGGGCAGTGGCGTCGCCGCTGCTCAACCGGAGGCCGCCAGCACGGGGCAAATCCGCAGCTTCCGCATCGTCAAGCTCGACGCAGCCACCAAGCGAATTGAACTGGAGTTGGCCGAGTAGGGCTGACATCCTATCCCTTATTCGCTGACCGTTATTTCAAATAACCGGGTTCCGCTGGCGGCCCATGCGTGGTTCTGATAGAATGCTTGCAGACACGCGGACGCTTGTCTTAGAGCAAGCGTCTGACGCCCCCGCGGAGAGGTGGCTGAGTGGCCGAAAGCAACGGTTTGCTAAACCGTCGTACGGGCAAAACCTGTACCGAGGGTTCGAATCCCTCCCTCTCCGCCAGTAATTTCGGCATTTTCCCATTCCCATTCAGAAGACCCGCAATGTTCCGATGGCGTACGTTATGGATAAAAGCACGTACGTATGGTATGCTCATCCAGTAATAGGTTGGCTGGCAGGAGACGTTCCATGCGCATTACGGCATCCAAGCTGCGGGAAAATATTTACCGGATTCTCGACGAGGTGGCGGAGAAAGGGACGCCCGTGGAGGTTTTGCGCAAGGGCACGGTGGTGAAAATTGTCGCCGAAAATCGCCCGTCAAAACTGGCGCGGCTGAAAAAGCGATCTGGCTTCATCGGCGACCCCGATGATATTGTCGGGATGGACTGGTCGAAGTATTGGACGGAGTTGCAGTGATCTATCTGGATGCCCACGTTCTGGTGTGGTTGTATTTTGGCAACTCCGAAAAACTGAGTCCCGCCGCGAGACGCGCGCTGGAAAAGCATGATCTGCTGGCCTCAGCCGCAGCGGTCCTCGAGGTGGAATTGTTGCATGAGATCGGCAGGCTGCGCCCATCGGCGGCGATTATCATCTCGGTGCTGGAACGGGATTTGGGGTTGAAGGTCTGCGACCTCCCCTTTCGCACCATCGTTGATTGTGCGCTGAAGGAAGCCTGGAGCCGCGATCCTTTTGACCGGCTCATCGTGGCTAATGCCAAGGCGGGAGCCGCGCAGTTAATCACCGCGGACGAAAACATTCATAAGCACTTTCCCCGCGCGGTTTGGTAGCCAACTCCCTGTCCGAATTTTAGGGCCATTACGCAATTCCATTTTCTTAACTGGCATGGAGTGTATCCTGGAGAAAGCTTCATCGTGAAGAACACCCATCTCACGCGCTGCGCCTGGGCTGCGATGTCCGGCAATGCGCTGGTGATCGAGTATCACGACCGCGAGTGGGGCGTGCCGATCCACGACGATCTGCTATTGTTTGAGTTCCTGATCCTGGAAGGCGCCCAAGCGGGACTCTCCTGGCAGACCGTGCTGAATAAGCGCGAAGAATATCGCCGCGCATTCCACAGCTTCAATCCACAACGCATCGCACAGTATGGAGCCGTTGACGCCGCGCGACTGATGGGCAATCCCGGCATCATTCGCAACCGGCTGAAGATTTCGGCCACCATCTCGAACGCGCAGGCATTCTTGCGTGTGCTGGACGAGACCGGTTCGTTCAACGAATATCTCTGGCAGTTTGTGGGCGGCCAGCCCATTCAACACAGCTTTACTTCAATGAAGCAAGTTCCGGCCACCTCACCCGAGTCCGACGCCATGAGCAAGGCGCTGATGAAGCGCGGCTTTCGATTCGTCGGCTCGACCATCTGCTACGCATTCATGCAGGCCACCGGCATGGTCAACGACCACACCACGGACTGCTTCCGGCAGAGCACTGTGCGTTAACAGATCCGCGCGCGTAAGCGAGCGGACTCGCTCGAAGTCTCCCCAGTCCATTTTGTCGATGATTTTGTTTCGATAACCCTGGCTTGCGCGCGATTCAGCATGGCCGTGCCGTCTTAGGTGTCCGCTCCCTTACGCGCGCGGCTCGGTTTGCGCTGCCTAGACGAAGCGGCGGGCGTGTTGTTGCACGTCCTGGCGGAAGTCGCTGGCATTTATCGTCACGCGTTCGCACATCTCGAACAGGCGCGAGTAGACGCGGATGCCGATGCGCTCCTGCAGCGTGTCGGCAACGCGATATTTGCCGGAGGGGCTGCGACCAGACCCCGCGTAGGCTGGCGCCGCGTAGGCCGATTCAGCCGAGCTCTCGGGGAGATTTGTGGTGAGCAGCGTGGCTTTCTTCTGGTTGTAGCGGAAATTCAGGATGTAGGTAACGGTGTCTTCCACCCAATCGGAGATGCGCCGCGCGCCGAGGTCGTCGATGGCCACCACGTCGGTATGCAGGATGGGTTCGAGTATCTCCGCCTTGCTCAGCTGCGAGATAGGGTCATAGCTTTCCTGCAGCTTCTCCAGCATGTCCGGGAATGAGCAGAACAGACAATTGAGGTTTTTAGTAAGCATCAATTCCCGCAAGGTTGCCACCATAAGATGAGTTTTGCCGACGCCCGGATTGCCGAGCAGCAGCAGTCCCTTCTCGACGAGCGGATACTGCTTGGCGAAACTCTGGGCCTTCATTTTGGCCATCTCCAGCGAAGAGTTGCCCATCGGCTGAAAGTCTTCGAAGTCGCAGTTGCGGAAGCGCGGTGGAATCTGCGCCTGCTCCATCCACCAGGCGGCGCTGCGTGGCTGGGTGCGGCAGGAGCACGCTTCCACCGCGCGCAGTCCGCCGCGGTCTACGGGGCGCCAGCCGGTACCGTCGCATAGTGGGCAAATGGGTGTCGTCTGTTTCTGCATAACTCGTGGGAATACAGCATAAATCAGTGTGGACCGCGTAGCAACCCGCGGCGCTCCATGCCTCTCCCGATATTAGCCGTGATTGTCCAATCCCGCGTTTGACTTCATAGAGTTACCTGGTGTGCTGACGTACCCCTCTTCTGCCTCTTTAGCAATCATCTGGGAGTTGTTAATAGTCAGTCAACCGAGTCTGGGGCGATGCCCGGAGCTTACGCGGAAGGCATTTGGTAGCATGGCCGTGCGGACATACGCCAGTCGCTTAATTTCACCTGAACAATCGCCGAGCTCAGCCGATGGATAGGATTGAGTTGGCAGAGGCGGAGGCGGTTATGAACGCGGAAGAGCCCATCCACTTGGGTTCGCTCAAGGCTGGCGTGAAGGTATTGGTATGCGGTGTCTCCACCGACCGGATGGAGGAGATAACCCGGTTCCTTTCCGCATTTGAGTATGAGCCTATTCCGGTGCGTTCGCCCGGACGGGCTTTGGAGGCGGCTGTGGCCAGCCAGGCGCCGATCGCCATCTGGCTGGAAACGGATGCCACCGCACGGCGAGGTGTGATGTTGGATGCGGCGCGTATGCTGCGCACACTGACACCAGGCACCGAATCGATTTTGGTCGGACCCGCGGATGAGCCTGAATATGCGGCAGCGGCATTTCGCGCCGGGGTGTACAACTGTCTGACCTGGCCGCTGGATTACGCCAATCTGGCAAGAGATATGGACCTTCTGGGATTTCGTGCCACGCGTCGTCGTGAACAGAGTCTGTGGGCGAGCAGGGGAAATGAAGTGACTTTTGAAGGCATGGTCGGAAGCAGTCTGCGGATGGCGGTCATTTATGAGCAACTACAGCGCCTGGCACTGACCGCTGACCCTGTGCTAATTACCGGCCCTGTGGGAGCGGGCAAAGAGTTGGTCGCCAGCGCGTTGCATTCCCTCGCGGAGAAGGCTGGCATCAATAAAAATTACCAGCCCATGATGGTCTACCGATGTTGCGGACTGACCGAAGATCGCGCCGCTGAGTTGTTTGGGGAGCAGGGTGTTTTAGGCCCCATTGTTGGAGATGCTCGGCCCGAGGGTGAAGCAAAAGCAGAGGCGGTCGCCACCGAAGGGATCAACGCCGTCGAACTATTGGGATTCACGAGACCAGGAGTACTGCTGCTCGACGAGATCAGCGATCTGCCCCGTCGCGCCCAGCAGAAGCTGGCATCGTGGATTCTGGTGAGAAAGGCCGTGCGCAAGGATTTTCCCGTGCGCATCGTGGCCACCAGCCGGTTCGAGCTGGGGCAGGGAGAGTTTCACCCCGGCCTGTTGCGTCTGCTGGCGAAAGAAACCATACAGATTCCCGCCCTGCGCGATCGAGTGGAAGATATACCCTTGCTCGTCCAGCATTTTCTCAGCCGTCGTATGCAAGGTGGCGCAAGCGGCGAAGTGGCCGCTCCGATACCAGAGATTTCACCGGAGGCCCAGCAGGCCCTGCTGAGGCACAACTGGCCGGGAAACGTTCGTGAACTGGAAAACGTGATTTCTCGCGCGGTGATGCTGGCAAAGCTGGGGCGGATCGAGTTGCCAGACCTGAATATTTCTGCGCCGCCAAAGCCGCCATTGGGCTACTCAGCATGGGCCGGGTCAGGATGGGCTGGGTCAGGATACACCGAAGTGGATGGAGCGGCGCGCCCCGCTTGGCTCAATTAATTGTTCCGCGAGAGAGCGGGACAGGCAAAGCGTAATCGTGAGAATGAATAGTTATGGCAACTAATAACGGGAGCGTAAATATGTCCAACATAGAGGTCTCGACAGAGAGATCCACTGGTTCTTGGGATGTGCTATTGCGGATGGGCCGGTCGCTGCGGATTACGGCCATCGCGGTAATCGTAGTCCTGTCGATCGGGATTGCGTTGGTGCTGCAGGGGCAGATGATGAATAACCCTGATCTGGCCCATTGGCTGACCCGCCCCACCCTGCTCATCGCAGGATTCTCTTCGATGATGTTTCTGACGGTTACTTATCTCATCGGCAAAGAATGGTCTGTGGTCCGCAGCCAGCGCGCGGTACTGGTGACGGCTCTGGAAGAGGAGTCCATTAACATGGCTCGGCGGTTCAACCCGGTGGTGGATTTCCATCACCCGGAGGTCTGTCGCGAAATTCTGACGCAGCAAGCCAGCCTGGCGGCCCGGTTGCATGCGCCGATCTCCATTCTGGAACTGAGTCTGTCGGAGATGGGCAGCCAGCCGCTTGCTCCGCAGTGGCGGCAGTTTGGCTCCGAACTGTCGCGGCAGGTGAAGGCGCGCTCGCGCCAGACCGACTCCATGCTGCGCTGGACCCCGGAATCTTTCCTGCTGGTGATGCCGGAGGTTTCCGCGGAGGAGATGGGCGTCATTACCACTCGTCTGCATAATGAACTGGAGGTCTGGTTCCAGGAGCGCTTCGACGCGAATCGCCGCCCGACGCTGCAATCCCGCGGCTTCACCACTGACATACTGGGCAAATCCAGCGATATTCTTCGCGAGACCCAGGCTCTGCTGGAGGAACAGGCGCGCCTCAGCAGTCCGAAGGCCGATGGAAAGCGCATGCAGGTTCGCCGCGAAAAAAGCGTGGGTCTTACGCTCCAGTTCGATATTTCTGGCATGGATGCCGGCGGCCAGGAGTTTTGTGATCGTATTATCACGCAACGCGTCTCGGCAGACTGCATTTGGTTTGCCTGGAATCGTGAAGTGGAGTTGGAGGCATCGCTCCAGGTCTCCGATCGCGAGGGTACCGTTTCCGCGAAGGCCGTGCTGGCGGAGTTCGCAACGGTAAAAGGCGAACGAATCGCCGAGGTACGTTTTCCCAAGGCTCCGGACAATTGGGTTATGTAACCCCGCTTTCCGGTTAAGCGAACGATCACAACATGAAATGCCTGAAAAAGGCCTGGGAAAGGGAGAATCATTAGGATTCTCCCTTTTTTTATGAATCCACTCCCGCCCGCGATTCTCCAGCATCGGGCCGCCACGGCACCGGCGCTGGCGGCTATAATGAATACTCGGCGCAAGGCGGCCTCGGCCGCAATATTCTCAGCAACTGGATTGGCACGGATCTGTGGCGGAGCAAACACGCGTGTTCATCTCAGCCGGAGAGGCCTCCGGCGATTCGTATGGAGCGATGTTGGTCGACGCGCTGCGCAGTCGACGGCCCAACGCCGAATTCTTCGGCTGCGCCGGTCCGCGGCTGCAGGCTTCCGGCTGCCAACCCATCGTGGATGCCGGCACCATCACCATGGTCGGACTGGTTGAGGTGATTCCCGGATTGCCCCGCGCGTGGTGTGCGTTGCGAGATTTAAAGCGGGCCATCCGCGAACGCCGTCCGCAGCTTGCCATATTGATCGACTTCCCGGATTTCAATCTTCGTCTGGCACATGAGCTAAAAAAATACGGAGTGCCGGTGCTTTATTTCGTGGCGCCACAGGTGTGGGCATGGCGCAAAGGGAGGCTCAAGGATATCCGCCGCGATGTGGATCGTCTGATGTGCCTGTTCCCATTTGAAGAGGAATTTTTCCGGAAGGCTGGAGTAAACGCCGAATTTGTCGGTCATCCACTGGCCAGCCGCGCGCGGCCCAGCCAGCATCCGGAAGAGTTTCGCCAGAAGTTGGGCATTGCCGCGGATCAGGCAATCGTCGCGCTATTGCCCGGCAGCCGCCGCAAGGAAGTGCAGCTTAACTTGCCTCCCATGCTCGATGCCGTCCGATTGCTCGCTGCCCAGCGGCCCTGTGCGTTTGTCCTGCCGGCAGCCACCACATTGCCCGAAAACTGGTTGCGCAATCAGCTCGGGAGCATGTCCGGGCAAGTCCGCATTGTCGAGAATTTGTTTTACGATGCGGTGGGGCACGCGCAGGCCGCCATTGTGGCCAGCGGAACGGCGTCCACGGAGACCGCTATTCTGGGCACGCCCATGGCCATTGTCTATCGGGTGAGCGGGCTGAGCTGGTGGTTGGGCCGGCGGTTGGTAAAAGTGCCTTTTTTCAGCATCGTCAATTTGGTAGCCGGACGCGAGGTCATTCGCGAGTTCATTCAAGATCAATTTGCCGGGCCCGCGGTGGCGGCGGAGATCACCCGGATATTGGATGATCCATCGGCCCGTGCGAAGATGCAGGCAGACTTGAAGGAAGTAACCCGGCGGCTGCGCCGATCATCGCCAGGGTCTGGTATAGAATCAGGTATAGAGGCGGACTCTATGGTGGTGGATGTTGCCGTTGGCGGACAGGAAATCGACGATCCCATACAACGGGCGGCGGCAGTTGCTGAATCTATGTTATTGAGGCCCGTTGCCGATGGAATGCCGGGCAGGGACTGAATCGGGGAATCAGCAGGCCTTTCCGAGGGCTGGTTGGTGGTACGATAGCAAGCAAAATAATCCGTCGGGAACTCCGGCCCGACCAGTATATTAAATGGCAAATATGAGTGGGGGATTTATGCCGGGACGATTGCTTTTAGGGCTGCTCCTGTTGTGCTCGCCGATGTTCGTGGTTCACGGGCATGCCCAGTATCGTGAGGATCCGGATACGCAATCTGGAGCCATGCTGGCCGAGGACTACTCGGACGATCTGGTGGCGCAGCAGGAACCAGTGGAGGTTCAGCATTACCTCATCGACGCCGAGCTGAAACCCGCCACACACGAAATTGTCGCCAAGGCTCAGATACGCATCATCGCGCGGCAGAGCAGCAATCGTGTAATCTTCGAGCTGAACGGCAATCTCTTTCCCAAGCGGATACTCGATGACCAGGGCAAGGACCTCTCCAGCCGTCGCGTCGGCGATGGCCTGAAGCTGGAGGTAACGCTGCCGCGTGCGCTCAACAAGGATCAAACCACCACTCTCACCATCGAGTATGAAGGCGCGTTGCTGGATGCCGAGAATTCTCCGGTGGATGGCGTGCAGCTTGCCTATATTGGCGAGGACACATCGTACCTTCTCTATCCTGCGCGCTGGTTCCCCGTGATGGGTTACACCACGAATCGATATACCGCCGATCTGCGTGTTACCGTCCCGGTGGAGTATCAGGTGATCTCCGGCGGTCGGCCCGGTGCACCGGGCGCTGTTGCGCAGGGCAGTCAGCAGTTCGCATTTGTATTTGATAAGCCGACATTTGCCGGCAGCATTGGAGTGGTTCGCCAGCAACCGAATCAGCCACAGACGGCCAGCGCCAGCGGCATTCGCGCCAAAGTTTACTTCTCCCCCGAGAAGCAGGCGTACGCGCTGAACTACGGCGAGACCGCCGCCAAGATGGTCAGCTACTTCAGCGCAAAGTTCGGTCCGCCGCCGGTGGCTGACATTTCGATTGTCGAAATCGGAGACGCTTCGCTCGGGGGGTATGCCGCGCCGGAAGTGATCTTCCTCTCCACGCGGGCTATTGGCACGGAATTGAATCTGCGCCTGCTTGCGCAGGAAGTTTCTCAGCAGTGGTGGCGCGGACTGGTCAGCCCGGCCACGCGCGCCGATCTGTGGCTCGATCACGGCCTGGCCACTTATTCAGAAGCGCTCTATCTCGAAAGCCTTGGTGGCAAGCAGGCCCTGGAGGACCGCATTCACGAGATGTCCATCGAGGCGCTGACGCATGACACCATCCCGGTTCGCTCCGCCGGACGCCTGCAGGAATACTCGCCTGCCTATAAGTCGCTGCTCTATGACAAACCTGGCTACGTGATGCACATGCTGCGCTGGGTGGTGGGCGACGAGAACTTTTTCGCGGGTCTACAGAAACTCACGCAGGCCTACGCATTTGAATCTGTCTCCACCGACGCCTTTAAAAACGTGATGGAAGAAGTGAGCGGCCAGAAGCTTGAAGGATTCTTCATGCAGTGGTTCTCCTCCACCGGAGCGAGCGACTTCACGCTCGACTACACCATCTACCGCCTCAAGGAGGGTTACCGCATCGCCGGCACCGTCAGCCAGGATCAGGACCTGTTCTCGATGCCCGTCGAGATCACCATTCAGACGGCCAATGATCCGGTAACGCAGCGTGTTCAAGTAACCGGGAAGTCTTCCGAATTTTCCATCACCAGCGCGGTGCGGCCTGTCAATATTGTGGTTGATCCCAACAACCGCGTGCTGAAGTATAACAATGAGATTCGCGTTCGTGTGGCCATCGCGCGCGGCGAGCAGGCCGTGCAGCAGCGCGAATATCCGCAGGCGCTTGAGGAGTATCAGAAGGCGCTCGACGTCAACAAGCTCAGTTCGCTCGCGCAGTATCGCGTGGGCGAGGTGTTTTATCAACTGCGCAATTACCAGTCCGCCGCTAACGCCTTCCGCGCCGCGCTGAATGGCGACCTCGCCCCGGAATGGACCGAGGTCTGGAGCCACCTCAATCTCGGCAGGATATTCGACATCACCGGCCAACGCGACCGCGCCGTCAATGAGTATCAGCAGGCCATCCGCACCAAGGACAACACCCAAGGCGCACTCGACCTCGCCAACCAATACCTCAAAACACCTTACGAGCGCGTCAGTGCGCCAGCCGAAGGCGGCGCGTAAGCCGTTTAACAGAGCCGCGACCGGTAGGGTGCGGACCTATTTCGCTTCCAGCAATTCTGATTGTCTCCAACTCGCCAATGGTATAATCTGACGCGAATCGAACCTTCGATTTGCGTACAAACGCATAGTAGAAGAAAGGCATGGATTGATTATGTCGATAACCAAACGAATGGCGTTGCTGGTGGCCTTGGTTGGATCTGCCGTGCTGCTGATTTTGACATCTGGCAATCATGTAAACGCTCAAGATTCTTCCCGTCAGGGGCCGGCCAAGCGGCAGTTGCCTCCTGATGTCTATCCGGATTCCCGCTTCCGCCTGCCGCTGCCCAAGCGCGAAGAGTTGGACGAAGCCGGCCAACGCGTCTACGATGCCACCATGTCCGGCGCGCGCCAGACCCTCGCCGGCCTGCAAGGTCCCACTGGAATTCGTCTCTACAGCGGCAAGCTTTCAGAGGCCATGAGTGGTGTCAATAATTATGTTCGCCGCGAGACGGGCCTCGATCCCAAACTCACCGAGTTGGCCATTCTGGTTACGGCGAAGGAGATGGAGAGCCAGTTCGAGTGGACCCAGCACGAGATCGAAGGCCGCCGCGTCGGCCTCAGCCCCACGGCGATCGACATCGTGAAGTTCGCCAAGCCGGTTGCCGGACTCGGCGAGCAGGAGACCATCATCATTCAGTTTGGACGCGAGCTGATGGGCAAGCGCAAGGTCTCTCCGGTTACATTTGCCAGCGCGCTAAAGTCATTCGGCAAAAAAGGCTTGGTGGACCTGACCGCGCTGATGGGCAGTTACGCCTCGACATCATTGCTACTGACCGCGTTCGATATGCAATTGCCGCTCGACCAGGACCATCTGTTGCCCGTAAAGTAATCAGAGCCCCAACCGCCAGGGAGGGGCTCTGATTGAAACACAATATTGCGAAATTTTGTGGAGGAACTCATGAATCGCATGTCAGGAAATTACGGGGCCAAGGTTGGTTCGTTCGCAGCATTGTTCTTTTTCTCGTGCGCGCTGATCTTCGCGGCGCAATATGCCGCCGCGCAGCGCAACGCCGGCGCAGCGGGAAACTCGTCGGAACTGCCTTCCGATATTGATCCAGTCTCGCGGATGCGCTTGCCAGTGGTGAAGCGCGCCGATCTGGATGACCACGGAAAAATGGTTTTTGACAAGACCACCGATACGCCCAATGAGCCGGACAAGCCGGTTACAGGGCCGAGCGGCATTCGCATGTATTCACCGCTGGTGGCCGAGCATCTGAATATAGTCAATCAGTATCTGCGCAGGATTCCCAACCTGCGCCTGGCCGAGCTGGCCATCTGCAATGCGGCGCGCGAGGCCAATAGCCCTTACGAGTGGGCCGCGCACGAGACCGCCGCGCAGAAGGCCGGCGTCGAGCAAGAGATCATCGACATTGTGAAGTTTCGCAAGCCGCTGCCCGCGGTGGGTTCGGTGAAGGGACTGGGCGAGAAGGAACATGCCATCATCGCGCTGGCGCGCGAGATGCTGCGCTCGCCCAACCGGGTAAGCTCGAAAACGTTCGCTGCAATGAAAACCCAGTTTGGCGCGAAAGTGATGGTCGAGATGGTGTCGCTGATGGCGCACTATTCAGCCACCGCATTCCTGCTGAATACGTTTGACTTGCAGACCAACCAGTCGCCAAATTCTCCGCTGACCGTGCCATAGCTTTCGCTGAAAGCCATTTTGGTTGTCATTCCGAGCATAGCGAGGAATCTGCTTTGCTGTTTGCGATATAGAAAATAAATCAGATTCCTCGCTGCGCTCGAAATGACAACTGAATAAGGTTTTACCCTTAACTGTCGGGTTGCCGGGTATGGTTTACATACGCTTGCGCAACTGAAGCACTTGGAACGTGCTGCCCATGCCTTCCGGCAGAATCAGGGACTTCAGTTGCCGCGCGCGTTGCTGACGCTCTTTGTCATCCGCGCAATCGGAGAGTACGTCGGCGAACTGATCGGACTCGCCCACTGCCATCAGGAATCTGGACTGCGTGCGCAGGCACACCTCCGCAGCGTTCCTGCCATCGGCCTTCTTCGCTAAAGTTTCCAGGAACAGATCGAAGTTGACGTGCGCGGTCAGGTCTTGATCGCCGGGACTGCCCAGCAAATCCACCACCGCGCGATGTTCGCGGTAGCCCATCGCGCTGCCCTCGCGGAAGCGTCCCAACCGCCACTCATCGAGTGTGTAACCGTAATCCACCACCAGCATCTCGCCGCGAACCAGCGCGCGTTCGAGACGCCCCACCCAAGCACCCGATGCCGGAGAAACTTCCGCCTGCCAACCATCCACGCGCCCGTTAAGCGGGATCTCCGGATCAAACCGTTTTTCTGCTTCTCGCGCAAGCTCCGGTGCGGAAGGTTCGCGCTCGCACCAGGCAGGCGCATCACCGTTTAAGCCAACGCACCGTTCCATCCATCGGCCATTCCGCCAAACCAGAATGTGAACCGGCAGCGCGTCGAAGAATTCATGCGTGAAGATACAGCCCGTGACCGCCGCGACTTCAGGTAGGTTTGGTTCCACGCGAAACCGCGCGCCCGTAGTTTCTAGAGATTGCTGCAACGATTCGCGCAGCCGAGAACTCTGTTCCACCGCGAGGTAGTGCAACGCGGATGCAAAGTCTGGGAAGCGCCGCGCGATCCACGGTAGCAATTCGCGCGCGAACTGCCCGTCGCCGGGACCGAGTTCGACGAGATCGAATCTCACCGGCTTACCGAGCGCATCCCACACCGACTCGAAGTGCCGCGCCAGAATGCGCGCGAAGACCGGACCCATGTGCATGTTGGTGTAAAAGTCGCCCTGCCTGCCTAGCTTCACGCGCTCTGAGTTGTAGTAGCCGAGCTGAGGGTGGTAGAGGCACAGCTCCATGAAGCGCGCAAAAGTGATGGCGCCGCCCGCCGCGCGTATCTCGTCGCGCAGTATTGGAAGCAGTGGTAGCTCAGTAGTCATGAGAAGGTGGGAGGCGTTCGGGCTGAAATTAATCCGAACAGAGCCGCGACTGGAAGGGAGCGGTCACGATGAAGTCCGCCATGCAATCCAGTAACCGCTCCCTTCCGGTCGCGGCTCTGTTCTAACCGTGCCTAACCGTGAATGTCCTGCGGCGTGCGGACGAACATCTCCATCATGTAATCGTGCATGCAATTGTAAAGCTGCCGCTGAAAGGTCCACTCAAACTGCGGATGATCCAGATCGCGCGGATGCATCTCGAAGAGATATGTGTGCAGCCCCAAGTCATCCTTGGTGCAGTCGATGGTTACTTCCACCGAGCCATTCTTGTCACGACACCCCAGACGGAACAGCGGATGATCATATTTTGCCAGCTCATGTTCGACTCGCTGTAGGCCGGTCATAGGCTCCGTTACTCGCCGGTGTAGGTCGGCTTGCGCTTTTCGAGAAACGCCGTCATGCCTTCGTACTTGTCTTTCGACTCGAACAGAATTGCCTGTGCCACTGATTCCAACAAGAGTCCAGAATCCATCGGCATGCGCGCGGATTGATTCAGCGCGATTTTGGCGAGACGCACGGCCAGCGGCGCACGCGCAAGAATTTTCTTGGCCACTTCGCGCGCCGTGTCCATCAACTGCGGAAGCGGCACCACCTTGCTGACCAATCCAATACGATACGCTTCCTGCGCGTCGTAGATATCGCCGGTGAGCACCCAAGCCTTCGCGTGCGACAAACCAACCAGCCGTGGCAGGCGCTGCGTCCCGCCGCCTGCGGGAATAATGCCGAGGCTCGCTTCCGGCAGTCCAAATCTGGCATTCTCGCTGGCTACGCGGATGTCGGCGCAAAGAGCGAATTCGCAGCCGCCGCCCAGCGCAAAGCCATTTACCGCCGCAATCACCACCCAGGGGAAATTCTCGATGCGGGTGAAGAGCGCGCCGTTAATCGATTCCAACGCTTCTTTCTTCTTGCGCGCCCGCAGCGCGGCGATGTCCGCGCCGGAAACATAGGCCTTATCGCCCGCTCCAGTCAGGATCAGCACGCCCGTCTGGTTCGGGTCCAGCGTGTCGAGCGCCTGATGAATCTCCTGCACGGTCAAAGTGTCCAGCGCGTTGCGTGCTTCCGGGCGATCCACGGTGAGGGTCCATAACTGCCCATCTTGTTCCAGACGTATATTCTTCCAGGCCACTTGAGTCACCCCTCGCATTACTCGCGATGCCTTGCTTAAATCCCGGACTCCGGTTAAAGCTGTTACTTCTTCTCAGACGGATAATCGTAAACACCGCGCCCCACTTTGCGCCCCAGCCGCCCCGCCTTCACGTATTGCAGGAACAGCGGAGCGGGACGGAACTTGTCGCCTAGCGTTTTGTACAGGTAGTCGAGAATGTGCGCGCGCGTATCGAGGCCCACCAGATCAATCATCTCGAACGGACCCATGGGATGATTCAGCCCCAGCTTGATGGCTTTGTCGATATCGGCCGCCGAGGCCACGCCCGCCTCCAGCATGTGAAACGCTTCGTTGCCGATAATCGCGTTGATGCGGCTAGTGATCATGCCGGGCGATTCCTTGATGACCACCACTTCTTTGCCCATCTGCACCCCGACTTCGGTGGCGATCTGCACAGCCTCGTCGGAAGTCTCCAGACCCTTGACGATCTCGAGCAGCTTCATCTTGTGTACGGGATTGAAGAAGTGCATGCCGAGGAAGTTCGGCGCGCGCTTGGTCATGGCGGCCATCTCGGTGATGCTGAGCGAGGAGGTGTTGGAGGCGAACAGCGTGTGCGCCGGGCAGGCTTTGTCGAGCCGCGTGAAGGTGTCGTACTTGATCTTCAAATCCTCGGGCACGGCCTCGATGACCACATCGGCGGCGGCGCCGGCCTTCTCGATGTCCGTCCCCGTGGAGAGATTCGCCAGCGTCTTCTCGCGGACTTCGGCGGATAGTTTGCCGAGCGACACGCCCTTCTCCGTCTCGGCGCGAATGTTGTCCATGGCCTTGGCCAGGATGGCCTCGGAGATATCCACCATGATGGTTTTGTAGCCGCCCTGCGCGGCCACCTGCGCGATCCCCCGGCCCATCAGCCCGGACCCGATCACCGTAATATTGCGAATGGTCATAGAACCTCACCTGTCTTAAACCACTTTAGTTGCACTGCCCACCGAATTGCATTGCGAGACCCTGCGGAGGTCCCACATCTTCAAATTAAATCACAATTGGCCGATGGTTTGCACCCCGGCGGCGCGCGTCCGTTTTGGTAGCCGCGTCAAGCGATTTTCTTGGCGCGGGCCTTTCCTATTGCACAGTCCCAGATTGCGTCTGCGCCTGCATCAGCGCGAAGCGGCCCAGCACGGTGAGGGCGTCGAAGCGCGGCAGCGCCAGCGCGCCGAAGCAGTCGTCCACGTATTCGCGGCGGCGCATGCCCACCAGCGCGCAGGAGAGGCCGTCCAGATTCAACAGCGTGTTCAGTGCCATCTGGCTCAGCGTCGATTTGTCGTTTGGAGGGCTAGGGGGGTACCCGGCCTGCAGCAGCCGCTCGCGCACATGGTCGGAAATTTTCTGCTGTGATTTCGAGACGTAGCGCGCGGCCTCCTCGAAGACCGCCGGGATCATCTCGACGAAGCGCGCCCACCACTGCTTCCACTCGTTATGCTCGCCGTAGAGTTGCTGGCACTCCATCGCCCAGCGCTCGATGGGCTGGATCAGGCGCATGTAGTAGACCTGTTCCCAGTGGGCCGGCGACTGAATCTGCGGCAGCATCTTGGACATGTATTCGGCGATGCCGCCCTCCAGTCCGCTGAACAGTGGAACTTCAAACTGCTCGTGCAACTCTTTCTCCATCTTGCTCACGGGTTCGACGATGGAGGCGATCTGCTCGCGCGCCGGGGCGGCTTCGCCGGGACGCATGAAGTCGGCGAGGCGCACCATGCTGTTGCGCTGGAAGGCGTTCAGCGGACGGTTGGCCAGCACGCCGATGCCGCGTTCGCGGCAATAGTCCAGCGCCGTCTTGGTTTCATTGTTCAATTCCAGCGCGCCGCCGCTTTCGAAGACGTTCAGCGGAAGTTGCACCACGCGGAAGTGATGATTCGGCGAGACCGACTCCGCCGCTGCCCAGCAGCGCGCGATGCTGGTGGCCGTCGGCTGGCTCTCCGGGTGTCCAAAATTATTCGAGCTGATGCCGTACCAGCCCAGCTCGCCCGCCGCGACCTTGCTCTCCAGAAACGCGAAGGCCTCGCGCACGCGGCGATAAAATTCCTTGCGATGATTGTCGTCCACCGCGCCCTTGTGCGATTGATCTTCCAGATAATATTCCGGGTTGTGCAGCAGATACACTTCCAGATAATTGCGCCGCAGACGTTGCATGCTGCGCCGCAGTTGCGTTTCCAAAAATTCTGGATGAATGCAGTGCCAGATGCCCTCGCCGTACTCGACCACCTCGGGAAACGTCTGCTTCATGGCCAGCGCCATGTTCTGACCCTGAATGTATCCACCCTTGGTAACCAGAATCGTCCCGTGATCCGGGTAATCCTGCAAAACTTTTTCCACCATTGTCTCGGCGAGGCCGTCGCCATAGTTGGCGCTGGTGTCGATGAGGTTGCCGCCGCGGTCGAGGTACGCGCGCAGCGCCTGCTCGTGCGCCGAGTTGCCATCAATCACGCGATAACATCCGAAGCCCAGCGAATGGCAGTTTATGCCGGTATTGCCGAGCAGTCGCCGCAGCGGCGCGGTGTCAGTTGACATGGGAAGAGTCCTTCTGGCGAACAATTGATAAGAGGCTAATAGGCAGACTACACTACAACTTCCTGACCCGGCAACTTGCCCCCGCAACTTGCCTCCGCAACATGACCCGGAAGCGCCGCCGGACTTATTTTTTGCGGGCCGTCTTTGTCTTCTTGGGCTTGTTCGCCTTGGCAGGCAGCGAGCTGGCGAAGGCGATGGACGGCTTGAGCCACTTGCGCACGGTTGACACCGTGGCGGTTTCGGCGGCGTCCACAAATACGAATCCGCGCATGGGCCGACCGGTGAACTCCATCGGATTCACGCCGGGGCGTTCCAGCATCGCATCATATTCATGGGGCGAGACGCGCAGCATCAACCGGTCCTTCACGATCCCGCAGCACATATGTCCTCCGAGCATGAAGGCGATGCCGCCAAACATTTTCATTTCGACCACCTGAGTGTGCTCCCCAATCGCCACGCGAACCAGATCGGCCAATACAGGATCAAAAGCCATAATCGCCTCCCAATAATTACGAAACACATTTTACTGCGATGTGCTGCTTCTTGACGGAGTTTTGCGCGATATATTACGATCATTGTCTTTCCACTTCCCGCCGGAGAGTTCAGTGACGGATTCCATGACCACCGAGTTGCTCAAGACCGCGCTCAATGCCACGCATCGACGCATGGGTGCGAAGATGGTGCCGTTTGGCGGTTGGGACATGCCGGTGGAGTACAGCGGCATCATCGCCGAGCACATGGCTGTGCGCACCAAGGCGGGCTTATTCGACGTCAGCCACATGGGCCGCGTCGATATTGAAGACGGGCCGCAGGCCGGCTCCGCCTTCGCGCTGCTGCAATCCATCACCTGCAACGATGTCGCCAAACTCCAGCTTGGACAGGCGCACTACACCGCGCTGCTGAATGCGCGCGCTGGCATCGTGGACGACATTCTCATCCACAAAATTTCCGACCGGCATTATTTTCTCTGCATCAACGCGGCGCGCCGTGCGCAGGACCTGGCGTGGATCAGGGTGAACAATCAGCACGGTGCGCGCATCACCAACCGGAGTGACGAGACTGCGCAGATCGCGCTGCAAGGCCCGCGCGCGCTGGCGATCCTCCAGCCATTCACCAAGACGGACCTCGCCGCGATTCGCTATTACTGGTTCACGTCCGGCGAGGTGATGGGCGTGCCCGCGCGCATCGCCCGCACCGGCTACACCGGCGAAGATGGCTTTGAACTTTATATTCCCGTAGCGGAGTCGGAGCGAATCTGGAACGGATTGCTTGAGGCTGGCAAGCATGAAGGTCTGCTGCCCGCGGGCCTTGGTTGCCGCAATACGCTGCGGCTCGAATCAGCCATGCTGCTCTATGGGCACGACATGGATGAGGCCACCACCCCGCTCGAATCGAATCTTGGCTGGATCACCAAGCTCGACAAAGGTGAGTTTCTCGGCCGCGAAGTATTGCAGGAGCAGAAGGCCAAGGGCGTCGCGCAACAGTTGGTTGGCTTTCGCATGATCGACCGCGGCATTGCCCGCGACGATGCGCCCGTCTGGAAAGACGGCCAGAAGATCGGCAAAGTAACCAGCGGATCGCACGCCCCATTTCTAAAGCAGAACATCGGCCTGGCGCGAGTGCCGTCGGCCAACGCCAAGCCCGGAGAGCGTATCTCGATTGAGATTCGCGGGCAGATGGTTGCGGCGGAAGTCGTGCCCACTCCGTTCTACAAGCGTTCGAAAAATTAGTGTTGAACGAATAAAGGCAGGCACCAAATTTATGAGTCAGTCCAACTATCCCGCGCAGTTTCGCTATTCCACCGAGCACGAGTGGGTCGATGCACCTGGCCCAACAGCCGCCACAGTGGGCATCACCGACCACGCCCAACACGCGCTCGGCGACATCGTGTTCGTGGACCTGCCGCGCGTGGGCACTGCGGTCGAGGCAGGGAAGCCCTGTGGTTCGGTCGAGTCGGTGAAGGCGGTCTCGGAAATTTTCTCGCCGGTAACGGGCGAAGTTACGGAAGTGAACGCGACGCTCGCCGATCATCCGGAGATCGTTAATCAGGACCCGCACGTTAAGGGTTGGATGATTAAAGTTGCTCTCGCTGCGGGCGGCGTGCCGTCTGAGTTGATGACCGTCGAGCAGTATCAGGAATTGCTAAAGCGGGAAGGCTCCTAGCGTTGGAATAAATTCCAACCTCTTTCAGTTGTCATCCTGAGCGCAGCGAAGGACCTGCTTTTTCCTTCGATGAAATCTCAAAGCAGGTCCTTCGCTGCGCTCAGGATGACAACGTTGTTGAATAGAAATTAACGATGAGATATCTCCCCAAATCGCCCTCCGAACGGCAGGAAATGCTCGCCTCCATCGGCGTTGCATCCGTTGAGGAATTGTTCGCGGGCATCCCGGCGTCGGCGCGACTGAAGCGGCCGCTGGCGATGGACACCGGCAAGTCGGAAGTGGAAGTCCTGCGCTACTTCCGCGAGCGCGCCACCGAAAATGCCCGCGAGTTCACCAGCTTCCTCGGCGCGGGCGTCTACGACCATTTCCGTCCCGCCGTGGTGGACGCGCTGATTTCGCGCAGCGAGTTCTTCACCGCCTACACGCCCTATCAGCCGGAGATCAGCCAGGGAACGCTACAGGCCATCTTCGAATTTCAGACGCTCATCTGCCAGCTTACCGGCATGGATGTCTCGAACGCCTCGCTCTATGACGGCTCGACCGCTCTGCCCGAAGCCGCCATGATGGCCATTCGCCTGACTAACCGCAAACGCGTGCTGGTGGCGCGTTCCGTGCATCCTGAGTACCGGCAGGTGCTGGCCACTTATCTCCAGCATCAGGGTATTCAGATTGATGAGATCGGCTACACGCCATCCGGCCAGGTGGACGCAAAGTCGATTGCTGCAAAATTGGGCAGCGATGTTGCGACGGTAATTGTGCAGTCTCCCAACTTTTTCGGCGTGGTCGAGGAAGTCGCCGCCATCGCGCCGCTCGCGCATGACGCCGGCGCGCTGCAAGTGGTGATGATCGCCGAGCCGCTCTCGCTGGGCATCGTGCGTCCGCCCGCCGAGGCCGACATCGTGGCGGGCGAGGGACAGAGCTTCGGCGTCGCGCCCAGCTACGGCGGACCGTTCGTGGGCTTCATCGCCACGCGCGAAAAGTTTGTCCGCAACATGCCGGGGCGGTTGGTGGGCCAGACCGTGGACTCGAGCGGCGAGCGCGGTTTTTGCCTGACGCTGGCCACCCGCGAACAGCACATCCGCCGCGAGAAGGCGACATCGAACATATGCACCAACCAGGCGCTCTGCGCGCTGATGGCAACTATTTTCCTGTCTCTGCACGGCAAGCAGGGGCTGCGCGATCTGGCGCTGCAAAATCTATCCAAGGCCGGCTACGCCGCCGAGCGCTTCCGCAAAGCCGGCGCGCGCGTGCGCTTCACCGGCCCGTTCTTCAACGAGATGGTGGTTACCGGCTTGCCGTCGCGGCCCGGCGCCTTGAATGTAAACGACCGCCTCGCCGCGCAGAAGATCATCGGCGGATTCGATCTGGGACGTTACTACCCGGAGCTGGCCGGCGATCAGTTGTTGTGCTTCACCGAGACGCCCACACGCGAGAAGATCGATCAACTGGTGGAGACGCTGGCGGGCTAGTTAGGCATTGATGTGGTTTGGTTGTCATTCCGAGCGCAGCGAGGAATCTGCTGTTTGTTATTGAACGAGGGAAAGCAGATTCCTCGCTGCGTTCGGAATGACAATGTTGAAAGAATGACGCTGAAAGCATTATGAGCAATCAAGACATTAAAAAAGCGAAGCGCCACCTCACGCAGAACGAGGGGCTGATCTTCGAGGGCAGCTCGCCGGGCAAGGCCGGCGTGGAGATGCCGCCGCTCGATGTGCCCGCGCTTGATCCCGCCGCCGCGCTGGGCGCGCAACTGGTGCGCGACGAAATTGCAGGCTTCCCCGAGGTCAGCGAGATGGAAGTGGTGCGCCACTTCACGCGCCTGTCGACTTGGAATTACGGCGTTGATCTAGGCGCGTATCTGCTCGGCTCCTGCACCATGAAGTACAACCCGAAGATCAACGAAGTGGTGGCGCGCCTGGAAGGCATCGGCAACGCGCATCCCTATCAGCCGGAGAATCTTTCGCAGGGCGCGCTGCGCATCATGAAGCACCTCGCCGACGCGCTGCTCGAAATCGTGGGCATGGACGCCATCACGCTGCAACCCGCCGCCGGCGCGCATGGCGAGATGACCGGCCTGCTGCTGGTCCGCGCGTATCTGGAGTCAAAGGGCAATCCGCGCCGCAAGGTTCTGGTGCCCGACTCCGCGCACGGGACCAACCCGGCCTCAGCCTATCAGGTCGGCTATCAGACGCAGAACCTGCCGTCGAACGCGCGCGGCACAGTGGATCTCGCGGTCCTCGACAGGATGATGAACGAGGATGTGGCCGCGCTGATGCTGACCAACCCCAATACGCTCGGCGTCTTCGACGACCAGATTGTGGAGATTGCCGAGATCGTGCATTCGCGTGGCGGGCTGATCTACATGGACGGCGCGAACCTGAACGCGCTGCTCGGCGTCAGCCGCCCCGGCGACTTCGGCATCGACGTGCTGCACTTGAACCTGCACAAAACTTTCTCGACGCCCCACGGCGGCGGCGGGCCGGGCGCGGGTCCGGTGGCTGTGAAGAAGCATCTTGAACCGTTCCTGCCCATCCCGCGCGTGCGCGAAAACTCCGACGGCACGCTCGCGCTCGACTTCGATCAGCCGAAGACCGTGGGCCGCGTCCGCGCGTTTTACGGCAACTACGGGATGCTGGTGCGCGCGCTGGCGTTCATCCTCGCGAACGGCTCGGACGGCCTGCGGCAAGTTACCGACGACGCCGTGCTCAACTCGCGCTACGTCCGCAAGGGCCTCGAGGATTATTACGAGCTGCCTTATCCCGCGCCCACGCTGCACGAGTGCGTCTTCAGCGACAAGCGCCAGTTGAAAAACGGCGTGCGCACCGGCGACATCGCCAAGCGCCTGATCGACTACGGCTTCCACCCTTACACGGTCAGCTTCCCCCTGATCGTCCCCGGCGCGCTGATGATCGAGCCGACGGAGAGCGAGAGCAAGCAGGAACTTGACCTGCTGATCGACGCGCTGCAATGCATCGCCCGCGAAGCCGAGACCGAACCTGAGACTGTGCTCAACGCCCCGCACACCACCCGCGTCGGCCGCATGGACGAAGTGCAGGCCGCCCGCAAGCCCATCCTCCGCTGGCGGTCGTAACTTACCGCAAACCCCACAGAGCCGCGCGCGTAAGCAAGCGGACCGGGTCGAGAATCGCGATTCGGGAATCGGGAAACCCAAAACTTATGCCACGACGACGGACATTGATTGAGCCGCCGCTTTATTGGGTGGAGAAGCCTGTGCCGGTTGCGCCGCCGGCGCTGCCGGTGGTGGCCGAGCGCGGCGGGACGCAGTTCATTGCGCCCAAGGCGACGATCATCGTGGATACGCGTGAGCAGATGCCGTTCAAGTTTTCGCGCTTTCGCGGATGGTTTGCGGGGGTGAAGAAGAAGGCGCTGAAGGTGGGCGACTACTCCATCGCGGGCCTGGAAGATTACGTTACGGTCGAGCGCAAGGACCTGCCCGACCTGATCCAGTCATTCACCACGAACCGCGCGGTGTTCGTGGCGAGGCTGCGCAAGATGGCTGACTACCCGCATCGCCTGCTGGTGGTAACGGCGTCGTTCACCGAAGTGAAGTCGCGCTACGGCGGCGTTTCGATTGATCCCAATCGCATCACGCAATCGCTGATCGCCACGCTCACCGGCGCGGGCGTGCCGTTTATCTGCAGCGAGACGCACGAGCTGGGAGCGGAGATCACCGCGTCATATCTCTATCAGGTACACCTCTACCACTGGTTGGAAGAGCAAGGCGAAGGCCGCCGCCTCACCGACAACGACCTGTAACGAGAAACGGGCCGCGGGCGGGTGTTCCGGGGATTCCTCATCACCGGAAGCGCCAGCGGCCCATCATTTTGAATCCCAGCACGATCCTATTTCACGATGCGCACCGAGTCAGTGGACTGGAACGCCACGCCCGCCGTGGTTTTGCCTTTCAGAATCGCCACGGTGTCGGTGGCCAGGAACGCCGCTGTCTCCGTATCGAAGTGGCACAGCAGGTCCATCAGCCCGTCAGCGTTGACCTGCTGAATAGCGCAGAAAGCAAGACTCGCTTCGTTGCCTGAGTGCCCGAAGGTCAGTGTGGAAACGTTCACTTTCGTCGAGGCATCAAACGAAGCGCTCGAAAGGATGGCCACGGGAATTTTCCCCTTGCTCTTGGAGTTGATAGTATTGACGGAGTCGCCCGGTTTGACGTCAATCACCACGGCCAGAATCACGGCGACGGCCAGGCTGGCCTGCACCGAGCCACCCTGCCCGGCAGCGTGGAGGAGGTAGGTGGTGGTCGCTACAGGGGAGACGATCATGGTGCCGTCCACCGGCATGGAAGCGCCGTTGATGGTAACGGTGACCGCGTTGGTGGAATCCCAGGTGAGCGACGCGGATTGTCCCTGATTGATCTGCAAATTATTGGCGGTAAAGGTAACGGTGGGAACCGGCGGCGGGATGATCACCGTAACGGTGACACTGGCTTGCGCGGAGCCGCCCGGACCCGTCGCCGTGAGGTTGTAGGTGGTGGTCGCCGACGGAGTGACAACCAATGTCCCGTCCACCGGCACAGCAGCACCGTTGATGGTGACGGTGGTCGCGTTAGTGGAATCCCAAGACAGTGTGGCGCTCTGCCCTTGATTGATCTGCGGACTGTTGACTGTGAATGTGATTGTGGGCACTGCTGGCGGGAGGGAGGCCGGATTATACAGTTCCGCGCTGGCCAGAGGCCCGGCATTGTACCCGCCGGCAACCAGAACCTTTCCGTTCAGTAATGTCGTGGCCGTGGTGAGATAACGCGCAGTCAGCATGCTACCGGTGAGGCCAAAACTATTGCTCGCGGAGTCGAAAATTTCCGCCTGAACAAGCGGAAGCGGCCCGAGGCCACCAAAAATGATCGACTTGCCGCTTACGATCGCGGCGGTATGGCTGATGCGCGCATGGGTAAGTGGACCCGTGGGTGAAAAGCTGCCGGTTACGGGATTAAATAATTCGGCGGAAGACAGCACGGCGATGTCGTTAAAGCCACCGGCTACCAATACCTTGTCGCCCACCAGGCTCGCCGAATGGTTGTAACGGGCAAAACCCATTGGGGCGGTGGCGGAAAAAGTGCCGGTTGCAGGGTCGAAAGTCTCCGCGGAAGCAAGTGGTCCGGATGGACTGCTTCCGCCAGCAACCAGAACCTTCCCGTTGGGCAGTAGAGTCGCAGTCTGGTTGTAACGCTCGGCGGTGAGATCTCCCGCCGTCAAGATGAATGCCCCGGAGACAGGGTCGTAAATCTCCGCTGTATTGACTGGCCCTTCCCATCCAAAGCCGACGGCGATTAAGACTTTTCCGTTTAGCAATGCCGTCGCGGTGTGCATGGCCCGGGGTGAGATCATGACTCCCGCAGACGAGAACAACCCGGTTGCGGGACTGTAAAGCTAGGCCGATGCCATCGCACCGTCAGCGTTGAATCCACCAAGGACAAGCACATTTCCGTTCGGCAGCAGGGTGGCAGTATGCAGGTACCGAGCATTGGCCAAGCTGCCCGTATTTGAAAAAGTCCCCGTGGCCGGATCGTATAATTCGGCGCTGGCGATGGGGGCTTGATTGGAATCCTCGCCGCCCGCGACCAGCACTTTGCCATTGGGCAGCAGCGTGGCAGTGTGACTGTCCCGGGCCACCTTCAGGCTTCCAGTCAACGCAAAAGTTTGCGCGTGCACCGTCATCGGCAGCGCCCGCAGTAGTAGTAAGCCCACGATCACGGCAAATGATCTGCGCAAATTCTGGTAGGACTGTTTCGTTCTCATCATGTGTTCTCTCCTCCGAACAGACCAGCATTGAATATCTCTGGGGGGAGATTACTTGCCCGTCATCTTTCACGTTAAGAGGCGACCAAAGAGGTGTCAATGAACCGTCGGGGACGCGCGCCGTGGCGATTGTGTGTCAGACTTTCGTACTAGCGATGTTGCATCACCAGATCAGCCGGCTTCTGAGCCATGGCCTGCAAGGGACGCCGCTGCGCAGTCTGAAGATTCTCGCCGCTCAGCGCAGACGCTCTTCATATTCCAAGCTGAAACATTGAGGGTATGGGAGGGCGTGGCTGCCATCATCCATTTGCTCGTGTGGCCGACGGATTGCAAGATACCCGATGGATCGGGCACGACGAGGGCGAGGAGGTTCTATGATTGAGCAGCTTGTAATGGTGGTTGTTGCTGGGGTTATCTTCTCGGTTTCCATGGGCTTGGGCGATGCGCAGGCCATGCCGCAGGGCAATAGCGGCAGTCAGGGCGGAGGCAAGGCGAAGCCCGCCGTTAGGGTTACAGATACTTCGCTGGGCGACAAGGTCAGGGAAGTTCTCCCGGCCAGCCAGCCGGTTTTTACCGCCCGCGAGGTGACCCTGGTTACTGATTGGTTCCGCGTGAACCGCGGCACCCTGCCGCCGGGACTGGCCAAGCGCGACACGCTGCCTCCTGGTCTGCAGAAGCAGTTGCAGAAGAACGGGAAGCTCCCGCCGGGCCTTGAGAAGAAACTGCATCCGCTCCCCTACGAGCTGGAGCGCCAGCTTTCGCCCATCCCCACCGGATATCGTCGCGTGGTCATCGGCGGCAATGTGATCACTATGGAGCCGCTGGCCGGCATGATCTACGACGTGATCCGCAACGTGATCCCCGTAAGCGCGCACCAATTAATCCTGCCGTGATTTGACAGGGCCTCCAGAGGGCGGTAGATTCAAGAGACCACTCCTCGGAGGCCCTTTTCCATTGTTGCCGGAAAAACGATTGCGACGATTATCGAGCCGATTCGCGCTGCTGATGGTGCTGGCACTGGCGACCGGAAGCTACCTCTATTCCCAGTCCTTCGTGCGCGGCTATGACCGGCTGATGGCTGATCTCGAATCGAAGCGCCAGCCGCCCACCGACACCGAGTTTGTCTTCGCGCGCGTGCGCTTCACCAGCAACGGGCCGGGACGCGGGCCGCAGTATGACCACCGCACGCCGGGCTGGTCGCATGACTATCCCAGCTCGGAGGAGCACATCCTGCAGATCGCCAGCGAGGTTACCGGCATGAACGTGCGTAAGGAGTCGCACGTCATCGTCGATCTCGACAGCGAGGAATTGTTCCGCTACCCGTTCGCGTATTTCAGCGAAGTCGGCGAAATGACGCTTACTGAAAAAGAAACCGCCAACCTGCGCGAGTATCTCGACCGCGGCGGCTTCGTGGTACTCGACGACTTCGACAATCCTAGCCTGGACTGGTTCGCCAACGAAATGCAGAAGGTCTATCCAGAGCGCGAGTTCACCAAGATCACCGACGGTCATCCGATGTTTCGCACCTTCTACGAGATCAACGACATCAACATCGATCCACCCTACGAGCAGCCCGGCCAGCCCGGCTTCTACGGCTACTACGACCGGCGCGGTCGCCTGCTGATGGTGGGCAACGCCAACAACGATTTCGGCGACTACTGGGAGTGGATCGACCAGCCGCAATACCCCCTGCCGCCGGGCACCGCCGCGCTGCGCTTCGGCGTGAACTACCTGATGTACTCGCTCACTCACTAAGGCGATTTCCGGGATGGCGTATCCGAGCCGCGCCAGTAATGCCGCGTCCACCCAAGGGCGGCAAGCGTTACACGGTGATCGTGTACACCAATGTTTGCGTCCCGCACCTTCCCTTGTACGTTCCTCACATGCCGGGCAACTACTTGGCGGCGAACATGGCGGCGAACATTGTGGACGCTCCATAGCTGTCGCGGCTCGGAACGGGCTACAGCATCGTTCGACGGGTGGCGAGAGCAGCGGGCGTTTTGCTCAATTGTGCTACAATTTCAGCAAAGGTGAAGACGATGGCGGAAAACAATAACGGCTACGTGACCAAAGCCGATCTAAAAGCCGAATTGATCGTGCAACGCGACGAGATGATCGCCGCGATGAATGAGGCGATCCACGACACCGAAACGAGGCTGCTCACGGCCTTTTATGGTTTCGGCGAGTCCATCCAGAAACGCACGGTAATTGTGGAGAACGCGCAGGGCGGTCTCACCGGCCTGCTGGCCACCCTCGACCGCCGCGTCACCGAACTCGAGAAAAAAGTAAACTTCCCCAACGCTTCCTAAGATCCCAGTTTCTTCTTGCCCCCACGCTTAACATTCTGATGTTCAGTAATCGCGCTAAAATAGTGGGTGATGGGCCATGGTCTAAATCCATGGCAGAGAGGTTCGTCTATGACCTCTCCCGTAAAACCTTCCTTTCATTGTGGAGCTATGCAAATCCTCGAAATAGCAAGGGGAAAGAGCTTTGTGATGTTCTGGCCGTTTGCCAGCCGCACGTGATTATATTCAGCGTTAAGGAGGTCCGGCTTACTGCAAGTGGAAATCGAGATGTAGCTCATGAGAGATGGCAAAGGGACGCCATTGAGGAGTCAGTGAAACAACTCTATGGTGCTGAGCGCCACATCCGATCAACAACTCATGTAATTCGGTCGGATGGGACACCGGGTTTGCAATTCCCATCCACAGCGGATGTAATGATTCACCGTGTGGCAGTCGCTATCGGCAGTGAGGATAAGGTGCCACTTGGATTCGGCGATTTTGGGAAGGGTTTTGTCCATGTTCTCGACGAGGTCGCTTTGCGGATAGTTCTTACCGAACTTGATACAATAAATGATTTTGTTGGGTACCTCACCGCGAAGGAAGAGTTCTGCAGGAAGATAAGAGAATTCGTCCAAATCAAGGAAGAGGATCTTTTGGCGTTATATGTCCACAATGGGCGTCGTTTTCCAGAGGCTGGCGATATCCTTCTAACTTCAGAAGACCTTTGGCCAGCAGTACAAAAGAAGCCGGAGTATCAGAGCAAGAAGGTTGCAGATCGGGGCAGCTATGTTTGGGATCAACTGATTCAGAAGTTTTCTAACGATATTTTATCGGACAACCTCGAACCAGGCTCTTCACCAGCAAATGCAGAGATGGCCCTTAGAACGATGGCTCAAGAGGATCGCTTTTCAAGAAGAGTGCTTGGCAAAGCGTTCGCAGAGATTTTGGAAGAATCTCGGACAACAGGAATAGCCAGAATGCTTCAAGCGCCCTCGGGCGTGGTCTATGTGTTATTTGCCGCTCCCCGCAGTTATGAACGCCATTTCCGGCAAGCTGAATTGGGTAATCGTTGTTTTGTTGCCCGAGGGCTGCATCCATCGGCCACGAAAGTGATTGGCATTGCTACGGAACAGTATAGCCCGCAGGGCTATTCACTTGATTTGTGCCAGTTACGGTTACCTACTTGGACAGCCGAGCAGCAAGCAACTATGGAAGCAATGCAAGCCGATCTGGGTTATTTTGTGAGTCCTCGCAAGAGCGTAGCCCACGAGGATGAGTATCCAGAATCAGGAAACATCAACTGATCTTTCCCTACCGCTAATCAAAACCAACACTAACCACTAAAAGTTCAACCGCAGCGAGAACTGCACCTGCCTCCCCTTATTCGCGGTGTTGGTGATTTGGCCGAAGATGTTGCCGGACATCTGCACGTTGGCTTTGTCGAACTGTGCGTGGTTGAAGAAGTTGATGAACTCGCCGCGGAAGGCGAGGGAGCGCTCGCGGCCGCCGGGCAGCGGGAAGGTCTTGCCGATGGCCAGGTTCCAGTTGTGGGTGCCGTCTTTGCGGAACACGTTCATGCCGATGTTGCCGCGTCCGCCGAGGGGGAGGTTGGTGTCGAAGTAGAGGCAGTCCAGATAAGTGCCGGAGAATCCACCGGCCACGCGCGCGCAGCCGGGGCGGCCATCGGCGGTGATGGCGCCCATCTCCAGTTGCGAGGTGTCGGGATCGTCGAAGCTCATCCCCAGCAACTCCGGGTTCTTGATGTTGGGGCGGTCCTGTCCCCAGCCATCCACGTTGCCGACGCCGGGGCCGTCGCCGCCGGTGTGCATGTGGTAGGGCGTGCCGGATTGCAGGTTGGTTACGCCGCTGATCTGCCAGCCGGCGAACAGCGTCTTCACCAGTCCACGGGTGCCGACGGCGAACGGCAGATTGTAACTATAAGTCACCACCAGCGCCTGCGTGGTGTCGAACAGGCTCACGCCCTTCTTGTCGCTGGTGAAATCGCATAGCTCGCAGGTGGACGTGCCGGTCTCGGGCGGTCGCTCGACGCCGGTGGCGGTGTTGGTGAAGTCGCCGCCTGTGTCGATGTTCTTGCTGTAAGAATACTGCGCGCGGAAGACGAGGCCGTTCGAGAGGCGCTTGTCCGCGCCCAGAATCAGCGCGTCGTAGTAGCCGTTCGAGCTGCTCTCGATGACGATGATGTCGGCGAAGCCCTGATCGGGGCGGCGCTGCTGAATCGTCGCCGTGGTGTTGGGAATAGTCGTTCTGGGCCGCGCGCGGTTGTACACCTGCTGCGTCAGCAGGTGAAATGTCCGCGTGCCCACGTATCCGGCGCGCAGCGTGAGGCCGCCGGGCGCGGCGCGCTCCAGGCCAAAAGAATAGTGATGCGTATAAGACGGGATCAGGTCGGGGCTGAGTCGATAGATGGTCTCGGGGCGCTGTTGGATATTTCCGCCGAGCGGATTCAACAGGTCGGGAGCGTTCACGGTGAAGGCGCGCACCTGCGGCGAGTTGAAGCGGGTCATGCCGTAGCTGACGCCCTGGATCTGCGCGTGCGAGATGCCATAGCCGCCGCGAACCACGGTCTTGCCGCCGCCGGGAGTCCAGGCGAATCCGAAGCGCGGCGCGAAGTTGTTGGCGTCGCCGTCATACCCCGTGTCGGTGAGATGATTCACTTCCACCGGCGCGGTGGCCAGCTCGTAGCGCACCCCGGCGGTTAGGGTGAAGTTGGGGCGCAGGCGCATCGAGTCCTCGAAGTATACGAAGTGCTCCCAGTTGCGGAAGCCGCGATAGAAATTGCCCACCGCGAACAGGTACGTGCTGGGCGTGCCCTCCAGGAAATTCTGCACCTCGGTGCGGCCGAAGTCGCTGGAGAAGCGCAGCACGCCGCGCCCGTTGTCACTTTGCAGATCGTTCAGGCGCACGCGCGTGGTGCTCCATCCGGCCTTGAAGGTGTGGCGGCCCGAGGTGCGGGAAACATCGCCATAGCCGGTGAAGCGGTTCTGCGCGCGCACACGCGGGAACTGCGGCAGCGGGCCGATGTCGGTGAACTCATCGGACTGGAAATCCACGTCGGGGACATTGGCCACGCCGATGGCGGTGAACAGGTCCGTGAAGCGCCGGGTGGGCAGCAGCGAGGCGGCGGTGCGGTCATAGTTGAACGCGAAGCGGCCCGTGGTGGCAGGCGAGAAGACGCGCGTCCAGCTTAGATACCCACCTTGCGTGCGCACGTCGGTCTGGGGATTTTGCCCGGCGATGATCTGGAAGGGAACTTCCACGTAGTCGCTGGCGGTGTAGCGAACGGCGAGATGGTCGGCGTCGCTGCGCTTGTAGTCGAACCGCGCCAGCGCGTCCTTGGCGTCCACGTCGCGCGAGGCGTTGGTGTTCAGCCGCGTCGCGCCGAGGTTGGGCTCCTCCAGCGGATAGGCGCGCAGCAGGCTCGCGATGTAAGCGCGCTTGGCCGGATCGCTGGTGGTGGGTGTGCGCTGGTCCGAGCGCGGCGACTGCACGTTGCCGTTGACCGCGCCGGAGGTCAGCGTGTTCGCGTATTGCAGCAACAGCGAAGTCTTGTTGCTGAACAGCGGGCCGTTGGCCGTCGCCGAATAGCTCGTTGCGCGCGAGGCCAGCAGCGGGCCTACGTTGAAAAAGTTGCGCGCGTTCAGCTTGCTGTTCTGGTGCAGCGCGTAGAGCGACACGCGCCAGTCGTTCAACAGGTTGCGCGGACGCAGCACTTCATAAGGAAACAGCGGCGCGCCAAACTCGGCGCCAAAGTAGTTTTGGTCGGAGCTGAACTGCGGGGTGTAAGTGGCGTCGGCGCCGCGGCCCACGGTGAGGCGGTTGCGCAAGTCGTTCAAGTCGATTTTGTAAACGAAGATGTTGGGATTGCGCTCCTCCGCCGCGATGGAGGCGGAGGCTGCTGCCGCCACCGCAACGAATTGAAAGTCGGCCTGCACCGGCTCGCCGCCCTCGGCCACCACAATCTGCCGCCGCAGCGGGGTGCCGCCTTGCGTGCCGGTAACGATCACGGTGTAGTTGCCGGCCGCGAGCGCTGTGGCCCGATAAGTGCCGTCCGGGGCGGTGGTCCCTTCCCACCTGGACGTGCCCTGACCGTCGGACACGCTAATCCTGGCTCCGGCCACGGCGGCGCCCTGCGCGTTTTTGACCACGCCTTGGATGTCAGAGGCCCAGCCAGTGGCGGCGGCAAACATCAATAGCGCCATCAGGATGATCGCGCACCGGCTGGTGCCGGACGGCGGGCGCACGGCCTTTCCGTCAAATGCTGCTCCAGTAATCCCCAATAGGTAATTCATTACCTTCCCCCGTCTTTTCCCAGGCATTCCCCAGGCCATTCCCGTGAATGGCGCATCTCGAATTTAAAGTAGGGTGCCGCTCGAATTAAGTCGTAACCGCCAGTATACAATACCCCGGCCCGGGCCTTTCACTACGGGTGATTTCCGCCTCTCAGAATCATTCGATGAACGCCCTATCCCCGCCACCATCAGGCCCGGAACCTGGGGGTGGTCCTAGTACTACATGCCTCGCAAAATAGGACTTTATGGCTATTGTGAAGGCCCCTTGCGCGTTGCTACACTCGGAGTTGAATTTGGGTGCATAGGTCCCCTTGGAGAGGGCCGTCGCGGCGGCAGGAGCGCAATGAACGGCATGAACGCAGGCAATCAAGCGATGGCTATCGGAGGCGGGCCTAGCAGGGAAGTAACCCTGTTGGAGCGTCCCTGCGACACAGCCAGTTCCTGCTTGAGTATGCCGGGAGTGAGGACTAGACTTAAGGGGATACCTCCGAAGGAGGAGCTTCCCGTGTTGAGTCCCATGTTTAATATGTCCAGAAAACCCCGCCAATCCGGTTTCAGCCTGATCGAACTGATGGTCGTGGTGGCCATCGGGCTCATCATTCTCGGATTTGCGATCCCCAATTACATTACCGCGCGGCGCAACTACCGCATTGCGGGCGACGCGCGCAACATGAAAAGCGATCTCCTGCTGGCCAAGATGCGGGCGGCGGCGCGATTCACGCGGACGCGGGTCCGATTTAATACCGTTGCCAGATCGTTTCAGACGGAAGTCTGGAACAAAGGCACAGATGTATGGGACCTCGTCGTAGTTGGCGCGCCGACGATTCTTTCGGATGGCGTGAATTACGGATTCGGGACCATGACCGACCCTCCCGTGAACCCGGAGGACGGTAGCGCGACCCAGGCAATTCTAGCGATGCCGCCGATATGCAAGGTGGGTGCGGCTGATGATCCCGGTGGCGGTGGCAACGTTGCCAATACGACATGCATTGTCTTTAATTCGCGCGGGTATCCCGTGGATGACGATGGAATTCTCAACGGCGAAAGGGCCATCTACGTTACCGACGGGAACGCCGTGGAGGGAGCGACGCTTTCCGTCACCGGCATCGCTCGAATTTGGCGCGGCGACGCTAGCGACGCGACCTATTGGATAAAACGCTAAGGCTGGATAAAACGCTGAGGTTGATGATTATGGAAAAACAGCAGACAGGGCCGGTTCGACGATCCCGGCTAGGATCCGGACAACGATCCGCGCAGGCGGGCATGACGTTGATCGAAGCGGTAATCGCTCTGGCGGTGCTCTTTATAGTGTCCACCGGATTGATGGGCCTGGGAGTGGTGGCGATGGTGACCACGGAAAATCAGGGACATCTGGCCACGCGCACCGCGGAATACGCGCAGGACAAGATGGAACAGTTGATGAGCCTTCAATATGGCGACGGCTGCGACGACACTCCCGGGTCATGTGTTACCGGGTCGGATACGATCAACGCCGATTGTGTGCAGTATTTAGTGGCTGCGGATTGCTCAACCGGGGAGGCAGGTCTCACGCCTGGCGGCGATTTGAATTTCACCTCCCCTGACGAGAGCTTTGTAGATTACCTGGATGCAACCGGCAATCCGCTCGGCGGTGGTCTCGCGGCGCCGGCTGGGTGGTTCTACGTCCGGGTTTGGCGGGTCGATGATATCACCACGGATGCAACGCTGCCCTACAATATAAAGCGAATCACCGTTTCCTGCATG
>SHUM01000012.1 GCA_009691245.1 Acidobacteriota bacterium
TTGTCTTCCCGCTGGCCACCGCCACTTAAACCTGCCGCAACACCGTTACGATCTGCTCTGGTTTGTACCTCTGCATCGGCATATTCAAATACCTCCTTCATGAGATTCTCTCTCACTTCGGCTGGTATCGAAATCGCCGGGCAGGTCACCGGGACACGCGAAGCTTTGGGAATATCTGACTGAGTTGAGGGATACTAGTAGCTGTTGCACAACCTGATTGACAGCATTGTAAGGGCACGGTTAAAACCGTGCCCTTACGCTCCTGGAGCGAGGTTATGCAATAGCTTCTAATCAACTATTTTTCGGGGGACACATGCGGGATTTGCGGACTTGGCTGGCGGAAGTGGAAGCGATGGGCGAGCTGGCCACCATCAAGAAGAAGATGGACTGGAACGAGGAGACCTCGGCGCTGAACTATATTGTCGGGCAGCGCGAGGGCGCGCCCGCGCTGCTGTTTGAGAATATCAAGGACGCGCAGCCCGGCTTCCGCACCCTGCACAATCTCTTCGGCACCAGCAAGGAGCGCATCGCCACGGCCTTTGGATTTCCGACGGGCAAGTCGGTGGCCGAGCTGACCGACATGCTGCGCAAGAATTTTCGCCGCAAGATTCCGCCCAAGGTGATCGACGCCAGCGCAGCGGCGGTGAATGAGAACATCAAGATGGGCGCCGATGCCGACATCACCATCTTCCCCGCGCCCAAGATGTGGCCGCTCGATGGCGGCCGCTACCTCGGCACGTGGGATGTCTTCCTCACACGCGATCTGGAGGACGGCCACATTAATCTCGGGACTTATCGGCAAATGGTGAAGTCGGCGCGCGAGCTGTTCGTCTATTGGTCGCCGGGCAAGGACGCGCGCCTGATGGCCGAGCGCTATTGGGCCAAGGGCCTGACCTTCCCCGTGGCCACCGCTTACGGCACCGATCCGCTGCTGTTCACCGTGGGCTGCCAGACGCTGCCCAAAACCGAGTCCGAGTACGACTACGCCGGCGGACTGCGCAACGAGGCGATTGAAGTTTTCAAGAGCGACGTTACCGGGCTGCTGCTGCCGGCCTCCGCCGAGATCATCATCGAGGGCGAGATGCGCCCCGGCAATGAGGGCTTGGAAGGACCGTTCGGCGAGTTCACCGGCTACTACGGTCGGCCCGAGGCGCGCACTCCGATCATCGACGTGAAGTGCGTGCGCTACCGCAATAATCCCATCCTCACCTGCGCGCTGATGGCCGACTACCCGGCCTGCGAGCAGAGCCTGCTGTTCGCCGTGGCCCGCTCGGCGCGCATCTGGACCGACCTCGAACAAGTCGGCGTGCCGGGCATCAAGGGTGTCTATGCGTTCCCGGAAGCGGCGGGCGGATTCGGCGCGACGGCCATCTCCATCGAGCAGCGCTACGCGGGTCACGCCTCGCAAGTTGCCGCGCTGGCGGCGCAGGTGCCCAGCGGCGCGTATTACACCAAGTTCATCATCGTGGTGGATGACGACATCGACTGCACGGACATTCATCAAGTGATGTGGGCCATGTCCACGCGCTGCGATCCGGAGACCGACCTCGACGTGCTGCGCTCAACCTGGTCGACGTATCTTGATCCCACCAAGAATCCGCCGGAAGAGCGGCCCTGGGGCTCGAAAGTGCTCATCAACGCGACCAAGGAGCACAAGTACCTGAAGGTCTTCGCCAAGCGCAACCGGATACGCAAAGAAGTCTACGACAAGATCGTAAGTGAGTGGAGTGAGTTCGGCTTCAACTTCGCCCCGCCCGTGATCCGCAACTTCGAGGAAGACAAGTCACTCGACTTCGGCCAGTACAAAGTGGCCGGCAAGAGCGAGCACCCGGAAGGGATGTAGCCACGGCACGATTTTAGTGCCGTGGGCTTTTCGCCCGCTGGAACCCACGGCACAAAAAGGATGCCGTGGATACCTAGACAGGAAAACTATGAAACGAGTAATCGTTTCGTTGATGATCGGCTTTCTTTTGCTGCTGGTCGGTGTCTGGTTCGCATTAACGCAGCCGATCTTCACGGGAAACAGAATTCCGCGCGCTGTCACAGTAGTTCCGGATCGGCTGCGCATTCATGTTTACACTTTGGCGGAGGGGTTTGTACCGCGGGATTACAGGCATCCGGAGAACCTTGATCGCGCCACCGTTCGGGATTTTGTCTTTGGAATTTGGGATTTGCTTGGGAATAGGGTTTAGTACTTCGAGCATCTCTTCCCTGCCCCCGTGGATTGCCGCTTGACCAGCACGGACCCGGAAAGTAGAATGGCCACACTTGGCTTTCAGTGCAGAGGACCGCTGTTCGTGGGGCTTCCTGCGCTGCAAGACTCTCGGTATATAGACCATGAAGATATGATTTGAGGAGCGACTACATGCGCAAAAGGCTTGGCATCTGGATTTACTTCGTGGCAATCATGCTGGCGGCAATTCCGGGCGCTCGCATGACATATGCGCAGCAGCGGGTGTCGGTGCATCCCAAGCTGGTCGGTTATCCCGACATGATCGTCTACAACGGCAAGATTTACACCATGGACGACGAGTCCACCACCACGCGCGTGGGGACCATTGTGCAGGCCGTGGCCATTCGCGGTGATGAGTTTCTGGCCATCGGCACCAACGCCGAGATGCTGGACCTGGCCGGGCCCAACACCGAGAAGATTGATCTCAAAGGGCAGGTGGTCATCCCCGGCATCGTCGATGCGCACACCCACATCCACAACAACGAGTTGAACTATTGGGTGGGTCAGCATCCCGAGGTTCTCGACAAGTATTCGCGCAACTTCGTCATCCCCGGCAACAAGGACGCCGACATCACCAAGGGCATCGAGATCGTGCTCAAGGAGAGCATGTCCAACGCGCCCAAGGGCCAGTGGGCATTCCTGAACCTGAATGCCAATGAAGGCGGCTCGGGCATGGGGCGCGGCGTCGGCTATGTGCAGGACCACATCATGCCGCTGGCCAATCTGAACAAGCTGGCGCCCACCAATCCCGTCTTCGTCGCCGCGCATCCGGCCTATATGATTAATGACGCGGCGCGCAAAGCCATCAAGGAACTCTACGGCTTCGAGCCGGTGGTGGGCATCGGCGAGGAGATGGACGAGAATCAGCAGGGCGGCCTGGTGCTCTACGCGCGCGCGCTGATCGTGGACGGCTACTTCAAGGACCACATCCCCGAGTTGGCGCAGATCATTGAGGACGGCCTCTTGAAGAACGCCGCGACCGGCATCACCACCTTTACCTCGCACATGATGGGCCTGCGCTTCATGGACGGCTATCGCCATCTGGATAACGCCGGGCGGCTCCCCGTGCGCTTCGCCTTCACGCACTACTACGGCTTCCAGGACAACCCTGACCCGGCGGCGTTCTACACGCGCCTGGGCGACTTCGCCGGCATGGGCTCGAAGTGGTTCTGGACCACCGGCGTCGGCGTGGGCAACATTGACGATGGCCCGCCCATGTTTTGCTCCACGATGGAGGCGCCGCAGGAAGTCAAGAAGCGCGAGTATTGCAAGAACGCGCCGGGGACGTCGCAGGGCGCGGGCATCTACGCCGCGATCCTGTCGCGCAACCGCGTGGCGCTCGGCCATGCCTACGCCGACAAGGGCGTCGATTACTTCATGGACGCCATCGAGCAGGGCATGAAGGAGCAGCCCTGGATGACGCTCGACTACGTGCGCTCGCGCCGCTTCTCGTCTGACCACTGCGGCTTCTATCCGCGGCCCGATCAGATTCCCCGCATGGCCAAGCTCGGCTACCTCATCAGTTGCGGCGGCAACGTGCTGGACCGCTCGTATCCGTGGCTGAAGCTCTACGGCCTGCAGCAATACGAGAACCGCATCTCGCCCATCAAGAGCCTGGTCGATGGCGGCGTGCGAGTAGTCTTCGAGAATGAAGCGGGCGTGGCCGGAACTAAAGGCCGGACATACTTCAATGATGTAGTCCCGCTCATCACCCGCAAGAATCACGCGGGCCAGATGGTCGCGCCGCAGGAGGCCGTGGACCGCGTGATCCTGATGAAGATGATGTCGTCGTGGCCCAGCTACTACATGCTGCGCGAGGACAAGATTGGCACCATCGCGCCGGGCAAGTGGGCCGACTTCGTGGTGCTCAACAAGGATTACTTCTCCGTGCCGGTCGATGACATCGCCGGCATCTATCCCTGGATGACGGTCAGCGGCGGCAAGATTCGCTTCCTGCACAGTGAGTTCGCCCCGCAGATCGGCAAACAGAAGACCGGCATTGAAATCACGTTTGAGAACAGTTCGCGGTATGAATAAGTTTCGTGATGCGTTCAGCCCCGGCAGGGGCGGCATATAGTAGCCCCGGGCGTAAGCCCGGAGTTTACGGAAGGAAAGAACACCCGGCCCCGGCAGGGGCGAAAGAACCTAAATAAGTTCTCTTTCGCGCCTGCCGGGGCTGGTGCCTCCTCCTTGCATCCGCCACCCACGGCTTGCGCCGTGGGCTACTATCTATCGCCCCTACGGGGCTCAGTTGGAACTCGTAATCTCTTCACCAGTTGTGAAAGGGGTTAGTGAGTGGCTGAGAGTTAATATGGGAGACATTAAATGAAATCATTTATACGTACTCTCTTGATACTGGCGTCGGTCGCGCCGGCGCTGGTCAACTCTGCTTTCGCGCAGCAGCAGGCGCCACCGCTGACAATTGAGAAGGTGAAGGACAACCTTTATGTAATCGTCGGCAGCGGCGGCAACGTAGGCGCGCTGGTAACCCGGGAAGGCGTAATTCTGATTGATGACAAGTTCGAGCCGAACTATGATGAGATCATGGAGAAGCTGAGGAGCGTAACCAGCCAGCCGGTGAAGTACGTCATCAACACTCACTACCATGCCGATCACTCGGGCGGCAACGTGAAGTTTCTGCCCTCGGCCGAGGTTATCTCCACGCTGAACGCGCGGAAGAATATCCTCGATCATAAGCAGCCGAACGCCCCGGCGAATCTTGCGCCGGCGCGCATCGTGTTCACCGAAGAGACCTCCGTGTTTCTCGGCGGCATGGAGGTTCGCGCGCGGCATTTCGGACGCGGCCACACCAATGGCGACGCAGTGATCTACTTCCCCGAGCTGCGCACCATCCACACCGGCGATTTGATGTCCGGAACAACGCCGCTGATTGACTACAACGGCGGCGGCAGCGTGGTCGAGTGGACTCGCACGCTGGACGCAGTTCTCCAGATGGACTTCGAGACCGTGATCCCCGGCCACGGCCCGGTCAACACCAAGGCCGGACTCAAATCCTATCGCGACAATATCGAGAAGCTGCGCAACCGTGTGAGCGGACTGATCCGCGAAGGCAAGTCCCAGGAGGAGATTGGCAAGGTCTTGATGGCCGAGTTTGGCTGGCAGCCCAATAGCCTCCAGATGGAGTGGAGCTTGCCCGGTTTTTTCCAGGAATTGAAATAGCAATTTTTATTCGCAAACAGCAAAGGTTCTCAGGAGGATGGCGATGAAACAGATTATCCGATTTTCACTTTTGTCAATGGTCGTCGCGCTGACGCTGGCCGCTGCCTTCGCGCAGCAGCGGGCCTCGGTGCCCACGGCGATCATCTCCTACCCGGAGATGATTCTGCACAACGGCAAGATTGTCACCATGGACAACGTGCAGATGAACACGGAGCTGGGCACCATTGCGCAGGCCGTGGCCATCCGCGACCGCAAGATTCAGGCCATCGGCTCGAACGCTGACATACTGGCGTATGCCGGGCCGAATACGCAGAAGATTGACTTGAAGGGACGCACGGTGATTCCCGGCATTGTTGACTCACACACTCACATCCACAATAACGAAGTGGCCTACTGGGTGGAGCATCATCCCAAGGAACTGGCGACCATGGCGCGCAACTTTTCGGTCGGCGGCGAGACCAACGCCGACATCAAGCGCGGCATCGAGCTGGTGCTGAAGGAGCGCATGGCGGACGCCGAGCCAGGGATCTGGGCGGTGCTGACGCTCCCCACCAACGATCCCAAGAATCCCGGCTCGGGCACCGGCCAGGGTGTGAAGTTCGTGCAGAAGCGCGAGATGACCGCCAAGGATCTGAACGTGCTCGCGCCGGAGAATCCCGTACTGCTGGCGGCGCATCCGGCCTACATGATGAATGAGGCGGGCAAGAAGTATATGGAGAAGCTCTACGGCTTCTACCCGCCGATGGAAGTGGCCGATGACACCGGCTTCGGCGAACTGACCGAATACAGTCGCGCGCTGATGGTGGACGGCTACTTCAAATCGCACCCCGACACGCTGGCCGAGATCGTGGAGTCGGGCCTGCTGAAGAACGCCGCCGTGGGCATCACCTCATTCGCCTCGCACATGATGGGCCTGCAGTTCCTGAACGCCTATCAGAAGCTGGTGCGCGAAGACCGCATGCCGATCCGCTTTGCCTACACGCATTACTTCGGCTTCCAGAACAATCCCGACCCGGCGGCATTCTACATGCGCCTGGGCGACATGGCCGGGCTCGGCAATGACTACTTCTGGTCGGCGGGCGTGGGCATGGGCAACGTGGACTCCGGTCCGCCGATGTTCTGCTCGACGATGGAAGCGCCGCCCGAACTGAAAGAGCGCGAGTGGTGCCGCAACACGCCGGGCAACCCCTACTGGAAGGGCATGGTCGCGGCGATCATGTCGCGCAGCCGCGTGGCACTGGGCCACTCCTATGGCGATAAGTCGGTGGACTACTTCATGGACGCGCTCGAAAACGCCTCGAAGGTTGACCCGACGATCACGCTCGACTACATCCGCTCGCGCCGGTTTTCGTCGGACCACTGCGGTTTCTATCCGCGCCCGGAGCAGATTCCGCGCATGGCCAAGCTGGGCATGTACATCTCCTGCGGCGGCAACGTGCTGTCGCGGAGCTATCCGTGGCTGGAGATGTACGGACTGAAATACGCCAACTGGATTTCCCCGGTGAAGAGCCTGCTCAAGGCCGGGGTGAAGACCACCTTTGAGAACGAAGCCGGCGTGGACGGCTTGGTGAGCGAGACCTACTTCAAGGAAGCCTATCCACTGATCACCCGCAAGAACGAATACGGCGCGCTGGTGGCTCCCGAAGAGGCCGTGGACCGTATCACGCTGATGAAGATGATGACCAGTTGGCCGGCGGAGTACATGCTGCGCGAGAAGCAGATCGGCACGCTCGAACCCGGCAAGCTGGCCGACCTGCTGGTGCTGAACGCCGACTACTTCACCGTCGCCGAGGACAAGATTCCAACCGTCTATCCGGTCATGACCGTGGTGGGCGGCAAGATTCTGGTGGTGCGCAACGAAGCGGCGCGCGACCTGGGCCTGCAGGCGAAGGGCCCGCAGATCGAGTTCAAGTTCTCCGGCGGACGCTACGCCGCGCAGTAAGTTGCGGGTGTCATTCCAAGCCGCTTTTTTCAACAAGCCCTCAACAAGCTCTTGGTTCGGCTGTTGAGCTTGTACAGGATTCGATAAATAGATCAATAAACTTCTTGCCAACTCCATCTGGTTTTGAATTACTATGGGTGCAGCTTGGTCAGTCAACTGAACGGGGCAATTCCGAATCGAACAGGCCGATGCGCTACCGCCAAATCAGCGGGGCGCACCTGCGGCGCTATGGGAGGGAAAAAATGAATTTGAAACAGAATCTTGCCGTGATGATGCTGGCGCTGGCCATGCCGGCGATGATCTTCGCGCAGGCCAACAGCAGCGCGCTCAGCGGCGTGGTCCGCGATCCCAGCGCGGCCGTAATTACCGGCGCGGCCATCACCGTAACCAACTCGGAGACCGGCCTGACGCGCACGCGCGAGTCTGACCCGGCGGGCCGCTACCGCGTCGGCGAACTCCCACCCGGCACTTATCAGATCACCGTATCCATGGCGGGCTTCAATCGCGAGACGCGCAAGGACCTGGTGTTGCAAGTAGGCCAGGAACTCGGCCTGAGCTTCACTCTGCAAATCGGCGCGCTGGAACAGGAAATTGTAGTTACTAGCGAAGCGCCGGTGGTGGAGACCACCACGGCCTCGGTGGCGCGCGTGGTCAGCCAGGAGCAGCTCCGCGAGCTGCCGCTGAACGGCCGCAGCTTCACCGACCTGATTACGCTGGACACCATGGCCTCCACGCCGGGCAATCAGGCCAAGGGCACGGCGAACTACGGCAACTCGGCCCAGCTCACCGTGGCCGGCGCGCGGTCGGACTCGAACAGCTTCACGCTGGACGGCACCGACATCAACGGCACGGCCAACGGATCGCCAGGCAGCGCCGCCGGCGTGCAACTTGGCGTCGATACCATCCGCGAATTTCAGGTGATCACCGCCAACGCCAAGGCCGAGTACGGGCGCAACTCCGGCGCCATCGTCAACGCCGTAACGCGCTCGGGCACCAACGATATGCACGGCACGCTGTTCGAGTTCCTGCGCAACAAGACGCTGGACGCCCGCCGCTTCATCGACCTGCCCACGGCGCAGAACCCCAACGGGTCGCTGCCGCCCTTCAAGCGCAACCAATTCGGCGGCTCCCTGGGCGGGCGCATCAAACAGGACAAATCGTTCTACTTCCTAGCCTATGAAGGTCTGCGCCAGCGCCTGACCGAGACGCAGGTCTATCGCGTGCCCACCGCCGACGGCCGCCGCGGCATCGGCGCCGGAGTTCTGAATACCGTAACCAACACTCGACCCGATGTAGTGGTTCATCCCTCGATCGTCCCTTACGTGAATCTGTGGCCGTCGCCCAGCCTGGGCAGCCGCAGCTACGGCGACGGCACGGCGGACTACTTCGGTCCGGTGGTCCAGCCGACCAACGAAAACTTCGGCTCGGCGCGCTTTGACCACACCTACTCGGAGAAGGATTTCCTCTTCGCGCGCTACACCACCAGCCGCGGCGACAGCGTGATCCCGTCGCAACTGCTCTCGGACAGCTCGTTCCTCTCCGCCAATCAATTCATCACCGCGCAGTACGACCGCATCATCAGCTCCACAATGCTGAACATGTTCCGCGCCGGATTCAACCGTTCATTCAACGACATCTCGCCCGGCCAGGCGCCCGGCGGCGAGAATCTCGGCTTCACGCCCGGCCAGCCCATCGGCTCTCTTGGGCCAACGCCGCTCTCGACGCTGGGCCCGGCCGGCATTGTGCGACTTTATCAGGTGCAAAACTCCTTCCAGTTCGACGACAACCTGACCATCAATCGCGGCGCGCACACCTGGAAGTTCGGCACCGCGGTGCAGCGCTTTCAATGGAACTCCGATCAGCCGGCCTTTGTGCAGGGCAGCATCACCTTCAACAGCTTTACGAACTTTCTGCTGGCCGGCCCGACCGGCACCGGCGCGACGTTCCTGCTGCCCGAATCCAGCACCTACCGCCACATCCGCACCACGATGTATGGGTTCTACGGGCAGGATGACTGGCGCGTCAGCCCCCGGCTGACCATCAATTACGGCCTGCGCTGGGAGTTCACCACCGGCCTGAAGGAGACCGACGACCTGGTCTCCTACATTCTCGATCCGCAGACGTCGCGACTCGAGGACGTCAAGGTCGGCGAGCTGTGGGACAACAAGATCAAGAATTTCCAGCCGCGCCTGGGCCTCAACTGGTCGCTCGACGAGGAGTCGAAGACGGTGCTCAGCGGCGGCCTCGGCATCTTCCACAATCAGGTGCTGCACAACTCGATGGTCTCGTTCCGCGCGCAGCAGCCGTTTTATTTCCGCGGCTCGTTCGCCGGCATCAACTCGGTGGGCGTGTTCCCGAATGTGCGCGCCATGATTGCCACCACGGCCAACGGCGCCGACCAGCCCACCGCGGCGGCATTTCGCGTTACGCGAACGTTTGACCATGACAACTTCAAGACGCCGACCTACTATCGCTACAATATGACCATCCAGCGCGCGCTGCCCGGCCAGCTGGTGGCGCGCGTGGGCTATGTCGGCTCCTTCTCGAGGCATCTGGCGCGGCGGCAGGGATTGAACACCTTCCCGCAACCCATCAAGCAGGCCGACGGCTCGCTGTTCTTCCCCTGCGCCACGGCCTCGGCGGTTTGCTCGACGCCGGCGCCGCAGTTCATTAATCCGAACTTCTCGCAGATCGAGTGGATGTCGTCGGACGCTAATTCGAGTTACAACGCGCTCACCGCCAACCTGCAACAGAAGTTCCGCAACGGCATGTCCTTCCAGGCGAGCTACACCTACTCGAAGTGCATAGACGACGCCTCGTCCTCCGAAACCAATTACTCGACCGCGGCCACGCTGGGCCAGTGGTCGCCGGACCGCACCCTGGAGCGGGCGCGCTGCAACTTCAATATCCCGCACGCCTTCGTGGCCAACGGCCTGTACGAGTTGCCGTTCGGGTCTGGGCGCAGCTTCATGAACTCGGGCGGCGTGGCCGACTGGGTGCTGGGCAACTGGCAAATTGGCGGCGTGCTGACCATTCAGCAAGGCCTGCCCTTCACCGTTACCACCAATTTCCGCGCGCCGGGCTTCACCGGCTTCGCCGCAAACCGGCCCAACACCTCGCCCAACGCGGACGCCACGAAAGCTACCCAGGAGCCGTTCGGGACGCGTGAGCAGTTCTTCGACACCTCCATTTTCAGCAATCCCGCCGGCGGCACGCTGGGCACGGCCGGGCGCAACTACCTGCTGGGAGCGCCGCTGGTGCAGTTGAACTTCACCCTGAGCAAGTCGTTCTCGATCTCCGAGCAGACCAAGCTGCAGTTCCGCAGCGAGTACTTCAACGCATTGAACCAGACCAACTTGTCCTTCCCGGCAACCAACATCAACGTCGCCGGCGCAGGGCGGATCACCGACACAAGCACCAAGGCGCGGCAGATCCAGTTGGCGCTGAAGCTGACGTTCTAGTCACTCGACCATTGCATTGAAATTGCGAGGCTCCGCCGCTGGCGGAGCCTCTTTTTATTTTGCCCTGTCGTTCGCTATAGCCGGCCCTCGGCCGCGAGGTCGTCACGAGGATTGAACGCCCCGGCAGGCCCCCCTGATTGTTCTTGCCTATTCCACCCCTGATTGAATTATTATGGGGTAACAGCTTGGTCAGCTAATTTGATGGGGCATTTGCAGTTGCAATGGGCCGTAGCGCTTCCCGCGGAGTGAGCGGCGGAAAGCCTCGGCATTTACTTGGAGGAAAATGATGAAATTGAAACAGATTCTTGCACTGCTGATGCTGGCGCTGGCGATACCAGCCATGATCTTTGCGCAGTCCAATAGCAGCGCGCTAAGCGGCGTGGTTCGCGATCCCAGCTCGGCGGTGATAACTGGCGCGGAGATAACCGTATCCAATATGGACACCGGCCTAACGCGCACGGCCACATCGAACGCCTCGGGCGTCTATCGCGTCGGCGAGCTCAATCCCGGCAGCTATCAGATCACCGCTTCGATGACGGGCTTCTCGCGCGAGACGCGCAAGGACGTTACGCTGCTGGTGGGCCAGGAACTCTCGGTGAACTTCGCGCTGCAAGTCGGCGCAGTCGAGCAGGAGATCATCATCACCGGAGAAGCGCCGGTGGTGGAGACCACCATCTCGTCGGTGGCCTCCAACGTAACCCAGGAACAACTCCGCGAGCTGCCGCTGAACGGTCGCGCGTTTACCGACCTGGTGACGCTGAACCCCGGCGCGGTTACGCCGCACGTCGCGCAGGGCCGCGGCGCCAACTACGGCTTCGCCACCCAACTCTCGGTGGCCGGCGCGCGCACCGACTCGAACAGCTTCCGCCTCGACGGCACGGACATGATGGACACCCGTAACATGAATCCCGGCAGCGCAGCCGGCGTGCAGCTGGGCGTGGATACGATTCGTGAGTTTCAGGTGATCACGGCGAACGGCAAGGCCGAGTACGGTCGCAACGCCGGCGCAGTCATCAACGCGGTCAGCCGCTCGGGCGAGAACACCATGCATGGCGCGCTGTTTCACTTTCTGCGCAACAACAAGCTGGACGCGCGGCGCTTTGAGAATCCCAAAGCCCTTCCGCCGTTCAAGCGCAACCAGTTTGGCGGCACCATCGGCGGCCCCATCGCGCGCGACAAGGCTTTCTACTTCTTCGGCTACGAGGGTCTCCGCCAGCGGCTGAACGAGTCGGCGGTTTATAACGTACCCACGGCGGACGGCAAGCGCGGAATCGGCGTCGGCCCCATCGTCAATGGGGCGCGCACCAATGTAGTGGTCGATCCCCGCATGGTTCCCTACATGAATCTCTACCCACTGCCCAATGGCCGCGATCTGGGCGACGGCACAGCCCTGCTGGCTAACGATGCGAGCCGCCCCACAACTGAGAACTTTGGTTCGGGACGTGTAGACTACGCCCTATCGAGCAACGACTCGTTCTTCTCGCGCTACACCATCAGCCGGGCCGAGTCCAACTCCAACGGTAATCTTCTGTCCAAGCAGATCTCCACCACTTCGCGGCATCTGCTCACCATGCAGGAGGACCACATCTTCGGCCCGTCCATGGTCAATACGCTGCGGCTCTCCTTCAATCGGTCGCTGGGCTTTTCCGCCCCGGGACAGGTGGAAGGCGGCGAGAGCCTGGGATTCGCCGCCGGCGTGCCGTTGGGCGAGATGGGCGCGGGCTCCGCAGTGTCCAACATCGGCCCGATGAGCATCGGCATCGTGGACGATAAGCAGAATAGCTTTCAGTATGAGGACACGGTTTCCTATACCCGTGGGAATCACAATATGAAGTTTGGCGCGCTGGCCCAGAGGTTCCAATGGAACACGGACAACCCGGCGTTCTGGCAGGGCCAGTTCTCCTTCACGGACTTGCCCACAATGCTCCGACTCGGGAACGCCAGCGCCACCTACCGGCTGCCCCGTTCCAGCACCAATCGCGGACTGCGCACATGGCTGATGGGTTTCTTCGGCCAGACCGACTACCGTGTAAGTCCAAGCCTGACCCTGAACGTGGGCCTGCGCTGGGAGTTCACCACCGGCGTCAGCGAGGTCCACAACAATATCTCCTACCTCGCCAATGGCCCGATCACCTCGACCCCCAATGACATCAAGCTCGGCAAGCTGTGGAACAATCACATCAAGAATTTCGAGCCGCGCTTCGGCTTCAACTGGGCGTTGGGCGCCAACCAGACCACCTCGCTCAGCGGCGGCATCGGCATCTACCACAATCAGATTTTGCATAACAGCTTCGTCTCGTTCCGCGATCAGCTCCCGTTCAACTTCCGGGCCACCGCGACGAATGTTTCCTTCGCCGCCTTCCCGAATATTGAACAGGTGGTGTTGCAGTCCGGCCAGAACTTCAACGCCAGCCGGCATTTTGACCTTGATAATTTCAAGACGCCCACCTACTACCGCGCCAATTTGACCATCCAGCATCAGCTTCCCGGCGAGCTGGTGGTGAAGCTGGGATTTGTCGGCTCGCTCGCCCGGCACCTGGCGCGCCGCCAGTTGCTGAATACCTTCCCGAATCCGGTGGCGCGCGCCGACGGCAGCTTGTTCTTCGGCTGCGGACCGGCGGTATCGGCTACCTGCGCCAGCCCCATCCCGCAGGTGATCAATCCAAACTTCGGGCGCATCGAGTGGATGTCCAGCGACGTGAATTCATCCTACAATTCGATGGTTACTTCCATCCAGAAGCGTTTTAGCCGCGGACTTACCTTCCAGGCTAATTACACCTATTCGAAATCGATTGATGACTACTCGCAATCGGAGACCAACTACGCCGGCGAGACCGGAGCCAATGGCCAGTTCGGGCCGGACCGTGTACTGGACCGTGCGCGCTCCACGTTCAATATTCCTCACGTGTTCGTCGCCAACGGCGTCTACGAGCTGCCCCTCGGCCATGGGAAAGCCCACCTGAACTCGGGTGGCGTGGTCAACGCCATTGTGGGCGGCTGGCAGCTTGGAGGCATTCTCACCCTGCAGCAGGGACTGCCGTTCACGGTTGGATCGTTAATCGCCGACGCGGGTTACACGTTCCGCGCCAATCGCCCGAACATGAATTCCAGTGTCGACATCAATACCGTTACCAGCGGCACCTCGGCGGGATGTGTCGTGGCGGGAACCACCACCCCGATCGCCGCCGGCACGCCGATTGGAACACGCGATCGCTATTTCGATCCCTGTGTATTCGGAGCGCCGGCAGCCGGCACCATCGGCAACGTCACGCGCAACACGCTCATTGGACCCGATCTGCGCAACGTGAACTTCAACCTCGGCAAGACCTTCAACATCACGGAAGGTATGCGGTTGCAGTTCCGCAGCGAGTTCTTCAATCTGTTCAACCGCGTGCAGATGCGCAATCCCGCCGCACGCGTATTCTCCAACCGCACGGGCGTTTCCGCCTCCGCCGGTCTGATCACCGAATCGCTCGACGCCAGCGCGCGTCAGATTCAGTTTGGTCTGAAGCTGACGTTCTAACGGATAACCATCCACCACAGAAGAGAGGCTCTGCTTGCGCAGAGCCTCTCTTGTTTTTGGACTAGGCCATTTTTACTTTTGCTATATAGCCATCAGAGCCCCGACCGCCAGGGAGGGGGCACGTTCAACGGTGCGTAATATTCGGCGAGCGTGCCCACTCCCTGGCGGTCGGGGCTCTGATACAGCAACTGTAAAAATGGACTGGCTCTATTTGGCGGACTGCACCGGGCCATAGCGGATGCTGATCCGGCGATAGAGTGCATCGCCCACACGCCGCGCGCCGGGAAGATACACGATCAGCAGCAGCGGCCATAGGGGCGGCATGGCCAGCAGCAGTTTGCGGAATCCAGAGAAACCGGGATAGGCCTCACGGCGGTCGATGATGAGATAGGCGGCGCGCGCGAAATCCGGTTTCAGGTGCGCGACATCGTGGCTGTGCCGGCGAAAATCGCGCCAGCTCACGCTCGACCAGCAAATGCGTTGCGTGCGCCGCGCCCATTTGCGGCAGAATGCGCAGTTGCCGTCGTAGTAGACTTCCCAGCGGCCTTGCCGCAGCGCCCGCAACTGATCCCTCCAACTCGTCATGATTCTCCGCGCGCGCGGCCTGCCGGAATCGCGCTATACTCGCTCCCTGCCGGCAATATTTCCATCGTAACCCGGCAGCGCAGTCCGCCGGTAGCGCAGGCCAAACGATCTCTTCCTTGTGAGTCATTCGCCGATGAGTCAATTCGATAACGACCCTCCCGATACGCCGCGCGCCCAGCCAGCTCCGTGGGAGTCTTGGGTGCTGCGCGTGGGCTTCTGGATGTGCGCCATAGCCGGATGCGCGGGCGCGGCGTGGTGGGCCGTGCATGTGGGCAAAGGCGTCGGCTGGGATCAGATGAACTATCACCACTACAACGTCTACGCGTGGCTCTCCGGCCGCATGGACGCACATCTGGCTCCGGCTGGGATGCACACATGGATCAATCCCCTGCTCTACCTGCCGAGCTACTGGATGGTAAATCATCTGCCGCCGTGGACGACCGGAGCGATCTTCGGCGGAGTGGCGGGCCTGAATCTCGCGCTTCTGTTCGCGCTGGCCTGCCTGAGCCTGCGCAATGTCTCGCCTCTTATGGCCGCCACCATCGCGCTCACCAGCGCCATCGCGGGGCTATCCGACCCGTTCTTCCACTCCAACCTGGGGTCCAGCGACGCCGATGTTTTCCTGAGCTTGCACGTGATCGGCAGCCTCTGCCTGATATGCTGGGCGGCGAGCGATGAACTTTCTGGGCAATGGGCGGAGCAATGGGACAAATACCGCCGCGAGTCCAAGCGCCGATGGTCGTACGCCGCCGCCGCCGCGCTGCTGGGAGCCGCCGCGGGACTTAAGCTGACTTACTTCGTATACGCCATCGCGATGACCGTCGCCGTGCTGCTTCTCTGGCGCGGGCTGCGCATGAACCTGCGGCGCTTCGCGTGCTTCGCCGCCGGAGGACTAGGCGGATATGCGTTGACCGGCGGCTATTGGAACTGGCTGATGTGGTCGCGCTACCGCAATCCCTTCATGCCCTACTTCAACGACATCTTCCATTCGCCCTGGATGATGGACTTCTCATTCCGCGATACACGCTTCCCCACGCAGTCGTTCAGCGCCATGCTGCGCTTCCCGTTCCAGTGGCTCGTCGGCGAGCATCCCACCAGCGAGGGCCCTTTCCGCATCGCCATCTTCGCCATCATCTTTGTGATCATGCCGCTGCTGGTGATGGTGGCCACGATGCGGACGGGCAAGGCCGCGTTGGTGCGCTTCCTCAGCAATTGGCGGCACGGCGAGGACACCGCCGCCGGGCAGGCAGGCATCCGCGAAGGACTGCTCACCACCACCACGCTGATGTGGCTGGTGGTTATCTTCTGGATTGTCTCCTACGCGCTGTGGGCCTGGATGTTCGCCATCCAGCGCTACCTGGAGCCGCTCGCCCTGCTGGCCGGCTGGATGCTCTGGCTGCTGTGTGATTATCTGCTGACCAACCGGCGCATGAAGTGGGCTGTGTTCTCATGCCTGGTGGTGTTTAGCGTTCTGTGGATGCGCGGCGAAGACCAGGGATGGCGTGTGCCGTATGGAAAGAGTTGGTTCGGAGTGAGACTGCCCGCCGCAATGCGGCAGGAGCGCACCCTATTCGTGGTGATCGGCGGCGGCCCCATGGGCTATCTAACTGCGTATCTTCCCGCGTCCACCACCACGGTGCGGTTCAACGATCTGACCATTCCGCCCAATGGGCCGGAAACCGATCTCACCCGCCGCGCCGCACGATTGATTGCCCGCCACAACGGCCCGCTGCGCAGCCTGACTTCTATTCCGCCGGGCATGCCGCTCGTCGACCAGGATCGCGCCTACCTGGCGCGCTTCGGATTGGCGCAGGTGGAGGCCGAATGCACGCAGTTCGCAACCGACGTAACCCCGTTCACCACCTGCCCGCTCTTGCGGCGGAGTCCTGCGCAGTAACGCGGCTGCGGCTACTTGTTTTGCTCCAACATTTTCTCCAACTCCCGCGTGCGCGCGGTTACTTGCTTCAGCTCATCGCCGAGCAGCGCCACCTGCTGCACCAGCACGCGGCTACGCTCGTTCAGCTTCGAGGTGGAGGCGAACAACTGGATCACCAGCAGCGTCAGCCCGAAGATCACCACCAAAAACAACGCCGAGGTGGGAGTGGGTATGCCCAGGAACTCGGAGAGGCGGAACAAATATGGGTATCCCACCGAGGAGGCCGTCAGCAATCCCACGGAGATGGCCACCCACAGCACCGCGAAGCGCTCCGTGATGTGCCGCTGGCGGACCAGCCAAAGCACCAGCGCGAAGATGCACAGCGTAATCAGAAAAACAAACGTCTGGCCATGCTCCTGCATATGAACCTCCTATCTTCACGAGCTATCGGGCAACTCGCGGCGCCGGCTTGCGAATCAGATTCATCGCCAGCGCCAGCGGGACCTTCACCAGAAAAATAATCGCTTGCAGCATCCCAATCGTCGAGCGCCCGGCGGTACGGCTGGCCATGCGCACCGGCACTTCGGTCATGCGCATTCCCGCCTGGTGGAGCAGTAGAATCGCCTCCACCTCCGGGTAGTCTTCCGGATATTCCTCCGCCAGCACGGCAATGGAGCGGCGATTCCAGATGCGGAACCCCGATGTCGTGTCCGTAAACTTTTGCCCACAGAGCACCGAGAGTAGCCACGAAAACAATCGAATGCCCAGCCTGCGCCCGGCGGAGGATTGAAACCCTTCCGCCTGAAGAAAGCGCGAGCCAAGCACCATGTCCCAGCCGCCCTCGTTCATCTTCTCGATCAGGCGCGGAATCTCCGACGGCGGATGCTGGCCATCGCCGTCCACCTGCACCGCCAGATCGTAGCCCTGCCGCGCGGCAAACTGCAAGCCGGTCTGCACCGCGCCGCCCACGCCCAGGTTGCAGGGCAACGTGATGAGACGAGCCGGCAGGCCCGCGACCACCTCGGCAGTGTTGTCCGTCGAGCCGTCATTCACCACCAGCACGTCCATTTGCCAAGGCGCGGCCCCGGAAACGGAACTGTGCATTGCCGCCAACTCGCTAATTAGTTTGGGTAGCGATCCGGCTTCGTTATACGCGGGAATAATCACCAGCAGGCGCGGCGGCAGGAAGGCTGACGGCGCGCAAGCGGCTGAGTGCGATCTGCTGTGTGCGTTGGGGCTGGTGGAGGCTGATCCATTGGATGTTTGCGAAGTCATCTGGGTATCATCGTCTGGGTAACATCGTCGGCAATATTTCAGCAAGTGCCGATTGTCTCACGATCCGCCGCAAGGTGATTGCGTTGGAAGTCTGCAATTCTACTTATACTGTATCTCCATCAGTGAGAGGTCATCCACCCAAACCTCCGAACCCCCATTCGCCGTGGCGAAAACCTCCACGGCCACAGCGCTCGCCGGCGCACATGCGGCTACGGCGCGACGCGTCCAAATGTCGAGGCCCTCATTTTCCCGAGCCGGCACAATGCGCACATCCTCGGAGATTTGCTGGTCCTGATGGTCGAACCAGCGCAACTGGAGGCGCACATATTGCCCCGAACGATCCGCTCGCGAATAGAGCGCGTGCCGGTAGAGCACCCCCGGTTTTGCCGGAACTCTTTGGAACAAGTGCGTCAGACCATCGCTACGATACGCCATCAAACCTGCATGGCGAATATCGCTAAGCGACCCGGCACCCGGTTCTTCCGAAGCCCTCCACTCACTGGCCTCCCCTTGCGACAAGCCCGCCAGCCCGCCCTTGCTCAATAACTCCGGACCAACCGTATTCCCCAAAGTTGCGGCCTCCACGGCAAATAGCAAAGTGAAGGCCGTCGCCCGCAGCAACTTCAGACGCCCCTGCAACATCTCCGTTTCCAGCATCCGCTCATATACTCCGCGGCCTACTGCCTCCAGAGTATGCACCAGAAAAAAATTCGCCTGATAGCGCGCCAGCTCCCGTTGCAAATCCGCAGGCCGTTCAAGATGCTTTACGAAGTCGACATAGCGCGCTGGCCCTATCCAGTCTCCGATAAAAGCGCCATCGGCAAAGTAAGTGATTTTCGTGGTGGGAAGTGAGTACACTCGGTAATCTCGCCCGCGAAGCTGATTCAGATATTCAATATCCTCGTAGGGTTCAATCGCGGCCCTTAGATATGCGCTGCGCTGCTCCAGCGTAACGGGCGGCAGGCCGTTTGCAAAAACGGTTTTCCCCGTGGGATTGAAACGCGCCTGAAGAATCAGTCCAACGCCAATAATCAAGAGAACAGGGATGGCGGTGATAATTGCGGAAGCCACAGGACGGCGCAGCGCATTCCAACGCGAACTCCAACAGAAAAGCAGTGCATCCAGCGCCGCAGCGCCGCAAAGCGAGATAAGGGGAACCACTGGAATCAGGTAGCGCAAGACCTGTACGGTTCCGAACCAAAAAACTGTGTAGACCGCTGCGCTGACCAAAAGGACTCTACATGTCCGATTCCACAATGCATAGCCAGCAGCCAGTGGTAGCGCCGCCAGATAGATCGGCGACAGGAAAGATCCCACCGGACCAAACCTTTCGCCACGTACAATCACATTCCACGGCAACATGACCAGCGCAGAGATTCCTCTCCCCAGGCCGTGAATGCTCTGTTAAAATTTCTGGTTGGCAATGTCGACACCGGTCCACGGACCAAACCCAAACCATTCTGGAAAATACGGCCACACGGGATTTCCCGTGTACCAGGCATTGCGGATATACCATGGGCAGGCCACGGCAATCGTGATCACCGAAAAAATAAGCGCCGGACGAAGACTTCGTTGCTTGACGGAATACGCCAGAAGATACGTCCCCGCGCAAAGTATGGGAAACAGCGCGAGGTACTTCGTCGTCGCCGCAAACCAGAATAGCGCGGCGGAAATCGCCAACCAGCCATGACGTTGATTCTCCGCCTCAATTTTTCGCCAATTGTACAGACTAAAAAAGGCGAGGGTCAGATACAGGGCAAGCCCCGCATCCACATAGGCTGCCGTGCCCAGCCAGAGAACCAAGGGGTTGGATAGCCACAAGACGGCGGCCAGCGCTCCAGCGCGCTGCGTGAACATTCGAGCGCCCCAGCCATATAGCGCCAGCGCAGTCAGCGCCATCATCAGGAATTGCGTCAGTTGCGCCGCAATATCGTCAGCCAGCAGTAGCATCAGCGTGAACAGCATCTCGCTCGACTGCGGGAATACCGGGAAGCGCAGGTAAGGCGTGTAAACGACCGCTCCCTCTCGAACGTAAATCTTCGCCGATGCCAGGTGATAGCTGATCGCATCCCATTGCGTGGGCGGATATAGCGGCATTTGCAGAATAGGAATAGCAAGCGCAACGGTCAGTGCAGCGAGAGTAACCTTCAGAGGCGAAACCCTTCCGGGAAGCCGCGCGACCCACTCTCTAGTTACACTCACTGGAGGGAGTGAAATCAAGGTAATCGCCGTCAATACCGCTAACATCACTCCACTGCTCAGAATGTGCAATAGTCCAGCAGCCAGCACGAAATGAGAGATTAGCCCAAGGCCCAGCGCTGTGCAGAAGGAGACTTTCTCCGCGGCCCCGCGGTAATCCGTGCCACGCGTAAGGCGCGCGCCCAGCAGATAGGCCACCACGGCGAACATAGCAATCAGCGCATAATGTTCAACAAAGAACCAAGTCTGATCCATATCCGTACATCATTCTCCTCTTAAATGCTTCACCAGCCTCTGGCGCATAATTGTTGGTCTAATTCTACTCCACGTAAAAGACGAAGATGGAGTGACCGATGCGGGCCTTGGCTGTCTTGATGGGAAGAGTGCTGCGGTAGTCGCAATGGCGATTCCACGGGGCGCCGGTATAAATCATCGCTGACAGCGCCACCCAGCCTTTGGGTGGCTTGCCGCAGCCGACGGGACCCAGATACTTTTCCCTGAAATAATAGACCGCATCCGGCGGACCAAAGAATTCCGCGTGCAGGCCGGGGATGCCCTGCTCCTCGACGTACTGCGCCAATCGCTTCACATCCTGACCCCAATCGAGGTTTGAGTCATTCAGATACTGCCAGCCGCCCCGCGGCCCGCCGGCTAACTCATTGAAGTAAGCAAGGTAGGAGGGAAACACGCGTAGTACGGTAATGGCCTGCCAAGTGAGTAGGATAGCCAGTGTGGCAAGCGCTGCTCGGCGAGCAGTGAGTGACTTGAGTGACTCATATAGTTTGACTACTTGACGCGAGATCAGTATAAACATGAACGGAAACGCGGGCAGCAGATGGCGCACACCGATGTTCATATTCGAACGGATCAGCGCCGTCCAATACACTGCCAGCATCACCAGAAACGCGAACTCAGTGAAGTGAGTGAGGAGCCAGCGCGTGAGTGCGCCGCGAGTACGGTCGCGCTGTTGCATTCGCCAAAACAAAAAGCCCAAGGCCGCCAGCGTCAATAGATGCAGCGCCAGCGGCTCCTTCAACAGATACGCCGCCGGGAAGTAGACGCGCAGGCCAGTCTCATGTACCTGGCCAAAGAAGAACAGGGGTTGGCCCCAGCGGGAAGCTTTCAGCGCGACCAACAGGCCCAGAAAATATTCAGCCCAGGGTTGCATCAGCGGATGCCCCGAGGCCCATATGACGATGTCCTTGGCCGTGCCGCCCATGCCGTAAATCAAGCGATGATACTCAGCCGAGGCGCGCTGCATCTCCGGCGGATAACTCCAAACATGGTGGAGATAGATCGCGTAAATCACCACCAGAGCCACGCCCAGGATGCCTCCCGTCCGCGCCAGCGTAGCACCCAGACCCCGCCACTGCGATGCGCTCGGTAGTCGTAGAGCCAGCGCTTTTATGCGTTCATCGCCCGCGCCGCGACGCAACTCAAACAGTGGCTGCCGCTCGCGGCCTGCGCCAATGAAGGCCCATACAGTCGCCAGAAACAGATAGATGGGCAGCAAGGCAATCGTCGAGAATTTCGTCAGCAGCGCGAAGCCCAGCGCGAGGCCTGCCCATAAAATATTCTTCCGAGTCGGCGATTGCAAAAAGCGCAGGAAGGCAGTGAGTCCCACGAAAAAGCCGGCGGTGGCGCCTAAGTCAGTGGCCACAAATCGACCGTGAGCGATGAATGTAGGTGACAGTGAGTAGAAAAAAAGAGTGAGTAGGGCGACTGAGTCATCGTAGTGCTTGCGTGTCCAGAAGAATAGGACCGCGCCGAAGCCCAGCGCGAACAGGATCATCGGTAGGCGCGCGGCGTGGAAGATGGCGTCGGCGTCATTGCCGGATTGATACAGAAATTCGCGGCCCACAATGTCTGGGTCCTCCTGCGCCCAGCCGCTCATCTCCCACGGCTCATTCAGGTCCATGAACAGCAGCGGCAACGCGCCCAGGGACTTGATGAGCGGCGGATTCTGCGGTTCCAGCCGAAACTGCTGCGTGCGCAAATAGCTGTAGCCGGAGATCAGCGCGACATTGTCGTCCGAATTGGCCGTGTCATCCCAGGCGCTCAAGAACATCAGCGCGCCCATCAGCACGAGCAGCGCCGCCGCTGCAATTGATGCGAATTGTCGATGCAATGCCATTTTTATGCGGCGCATTCCTACTCTTACTCATTGACTCACTCAACGTGAAAGATCAGCGTGGAGTAACCTACTTTCGCAGTCAGGTTTTCCAGCGGTATCCAACGCCGGTAGTCACACGCAGGGTTCTGTGTGGAGGACTGATAGGACATCACCGACACCGCCACCCAGCCATGGCGCGGAGGGAAGCAGGTGTTGATCGCCTCCCACTTGCCGGGCAGATAGCGATTCGCGTCCGCTGACCCGAAATAGTCCAGCGCGAGTTTCTCGATGCCGCGCTGCTCGACGAACTGCGCCAGCCGCCCCATGTCCTGCCCCCAATCGGCATTCGAATCAACCGCGTTTCGCCAGCCATTCTCGGGGCCTCCCGCGAATTCGTTAAAGTAGGCCATGTGATAGGGATGGACGCGCAGCACGCTGCTGACCTGCCAGCCGAGCAGCGCGGCAACAAACCCGAAATAGCCGATCAGCACAAGCCCGGTGTGAACGATAAAGTTTTCCCGCAGGTTCATCGCCAGCGGCAGGCGCACGGCGAACTCGCGCAACTCGCGCGCCACCAGTACGTATGTGAACGGCAGCACCGGCAGCAGGTGGCGCACTCCGATGTTCAGATTCGAGCGGATCGAGACCAGCCAGTAGACGGCCAGCACGAAGAGCATCGCCGCGGGCGCGAAATCCAGCCGCAGCGATTTGGATATCATGCCGCGCCACCCCAGCGGCATCCCGCGCAGCAGAAACAGGCCTGTCAGCGCGGAGAGAATCGCGATCACGCTCAACACATGCAGCGCCGCAGGTTCCTTCATCAAATAGACAGCCGGAAAATATTTGCGGACACCTTGTGTGTGGAACTCGCCGAGCAGATAGGGGCCGTTGCCCTGAGCAGAGCGGATCATTGTCTGTATCACGCCGGCGAAGTAAGCCGCCCACGGCCGTAGCAGCGGCTTCCGCGCCGCCCACAGCACAAGGTCCTTGGGCGTATTGCCCACGCCGCGCCCGGTAAGGCTGAACTTGGCGCGCTCCAATTGGCGCTCCTGCGGCATGTTCCCAAGGTGATGCGCGTAGAAGGCATAGACGAAGAGAAACCCCGCGCAGATCACGCCAGCCACGCGCGCCGCCGTCAACCGAGGCACTCTCGCGGCACTCGGCGCGACTTCACTCGACTTCCTCCACGCTTGCCTCCACGCCTTTGCAAATGACGGGATGGCGATCAGCAGCGTGCGCCGCGTCCAGCGGATGGGCGAACCCCACTGCTTGCGCAATGGCGTCAGGCTCCCAAGGACGCTCTCCGGCAGAGGGCGCGCGCGCTTTTGAATCAGCAGATGCCAGGCCACGGCCAGCACGATGAAGATGGGCACCAGCAGAATGGTGGAGAACTTAGTCAGCAGCGCAAGACCCAGCGCCGTACCCGCCAGCAGGACGTTCGCGCCCGACGGCCGTTCCAGAAATCGCAGAAACATGATGGTGGCAATGAAGAATCCAGCCGCAGCACCGAGGTCGGTGGTTACCAGCCGCCCATGCGCCAGAATGGTCGGCGAGAAGACATAGAGCGTCAGCGCGATCACCCCTGCCACATCGCCGTAGCGGCGACGCGTCCATGCGAACAGCGCCCAGCCGAGCAACAGGGTGAGCGCGATGATGGGCGCGCGCACGGCGAACATCGCGCGATCGGGATCGCCAGTCGAGTGGTCGAGCAGCTTCCGGCCGAACTCCCACGGATCGCCGTTGAACCAGTTGGGATCGTCCCCTAACTTTTCCCACGACAGATCCAGCTTCATGAACAGCAGCGGCAGCGCGGCAAGGTCTTTCAGCAGCGGAGGATGTTCCGTGTTGAAGTCAACCGTGCGGCGCGTCAGGTAAGTGTAACCAGCGGCGACATGGGGCTGCTCGTCGTAGGTTACAGCATCCTCCAGCGCACCAGACACCATGAGCCAGCACATCGCTGCCAGCAACAGCGCCGCCCAGCAAGGTCCGAGCCACGCGGGCGGGTGCGAATTCTCCGTGCGATCCGCACGTGGCGGCCTCGGGACAATTCTGTCCGGCTGGCCCCGGTCTGACAGCCCTAGGTTATCTGCCACGTTCGAGGCCTCGTGTAAGCGGTATTGATCAGCGGACTTGCCCTCCGGGCGGGCGCGTTGCCTGCGCCGCAGATTCAACCGAGACTAGCACAGCAAGCCCTTCCTGGGAAGCCGCTTAACCTGAAAACACCTCCTGCCCAGACCCCTATCTGATTCCCTTCCTGACCAACAAAAACTCTGTTTCTTATGGAGATAGGTTCGTGTACACTGAGGCTATAAAAGTGCGTAATTACGGCTCCGCTGCGGTGTACTGCATCCGTCCTGGCTGAGCGAAAGATCGGTGAATTGTCGGAGGTCCGCAACGGTGTTCCGAACTCTAGTGAGATATCTGAGCGTGATTCTGGCAGCAGCCACGCCTATGCTGGCACAGGTGCCGTTCGCCGCGCCGCACGGAGCCCCCGCAGATATCGTCGCGCGGTACTGCGTCGGTTGCCACAACGATAAGCTCAAGACCGGCGGTCTCACTCTACAGACGATCCGCATGGATCGTCCCGCGGATAATGCCCCAGTTTGGGAGAGCGTCCTGCGCAAACTCAGCGCACGCGCCATGCCGCCCGCCGCTGCGCCCAGGCCCGACGAGGCTGCCTACAATACCTTGACTGAGTATCTGGAAACAGAACTGGATCGCGCCGCGACCACCGCGCCCAATCCCGGACGCACCGCCGCCGCGCACCGGCTGAATCGCACCGAGTACACCAACGCGGTGCGCGACTTGCTGGCGGTCGAGATCGATTCGTCTACGCTGCTGCCCGCCGATGACTCGAGCCGCGGCTTCGACAATAATGCCGACATCCTTTCCGTCTCGCCGCTGCTGCTGGAAAAATACATGGTCGCAGCGCGGCGCATCAGCACGCTGGCCGTGGGCGACGCCGACGTCAAGACCTTCACCGCCACCTACGACGTCCCGCGCCGCCTGACGCAGGACGACCGCATGAGCGAAGACCTGCCCTTCGGCTCGCGCGGCGGCCTGGCCGTGCGCCACTTTTTCCCCGTCGATGGCGAGTACTCGATCAAAGTCCGCCTGATGAAGAACAATGACAACTACATTCGCGGCCTCGGCGACCGCCATCAATTGGACGTGCGCATGGACGGCGCGCGCGTGAAGCTGTTCAGCGTGGGCGGCGAATCGGTGGGCCGCTCCGGGCCGGTCTACGCCTTCATCAACAAGGACTACAAGGGCGACGCCGAGCAGGAGAACTACGAACTCACCGCCGACGCGCACCTGCAAGTCCGCTTCCCGGCGACGGCGGGCACGCACACGATCGCAGTGGCCTTCCTGAATCAATTGACCGAGTACGAAGGCGAGTTGATGCCGCGGCAAAACTTCGACGAGATGTACGCTTACAAAGGCGGCGATCCCGCAGTGGACACCGTCGCCATCACCGGCCCGCTCAGCACGAAGGGTTTGGGACTCACTGAAAGCCGCCAGCGAATATTCATTTGTAACCAGAAGCCAGTCGATCCGGCGGAGAGCCGGCTCAGCATCCCGCCAGCTACCTGCGCGAAGCAGATACTCTCCGCGCTGGCGCGGCGCGCCTATCGCCGTCCCGTGCAGGATGCCGACCTGAAGGCGTTGCTGAAATTTCATGAAGTCGGGAGCAAACTGGGCGGATTCGAGGAAGGCATCCGCACTGCGATACAAGGGCTGCTGGTCAGCCCGGAGTTTCTGTTTCGCGTGGAGGCCGATCCGGTGGGCGTGAAGCCCAGAGCGGTCTATCGCAGCAGCGATGTCGCGCTGGCCTCGCGCCTCTCGTTCTTCCTGTGGTCCAGCATTCCCGATGATGAGTTGCTCACGCTGGCCGAGCAGAACAAGTTGAGCGATCCGCAAGTGCTGGACGCTCAGACGCGGCGCATGTTGGCCGACCCGCGCTCCAGCGCGCTGATGGACAACTTCGCCTCGCAGTGGCTGGGCTTGCGCCGTCTGGCCGCCGTCTCGCCGGACCCGCTGGCCTTCCCTGACTTCGACGACAATCTGCGCCGCGCCATGCTCCAGGAAACTTTAATGCTGGCCGAGACCATTGCGCGCGAAGACCGCGGCGTGCTGGACTTCCTCACCGCCGACTATACGTTTGTGAACGAGCGCCTGGCGCGGCACTACGGCATCCCCAACATTTACGGCAGCGATTTCCAGCGCGTGGCCCTCAAGGGAACGACGCAGGACGGCACACGCGGCGGGCTGCTCGGACAGGGCAGCATCCTGACCGTTACGTCGTATGAGAATCGCACTTCGCCCACGCTGCGCGGCAAGTGGGTGCTCGACAATTTGCTGGGCACGCCGCCGCCACCGCCGCCTCCCAACGTCCCCGCGCTGGTGGAAGAGAGCGCCGGCAATGGCAAGCAGCGCAGTATGCGCGAGCGGCTGGAGCAGCATCGCGTCAATCCCGTTTGCAGCACCTGCCATTCGCGCATGGACCCGCTGGGATTTGCGCTCGATAATTATGACGCCGTCGGCCGCTGGCGCACGCATGAAGGCACCACGCCTGTCGACGCCTCCGGCGCGCTGCCGGACGGCGCGAAGTTCAACGGCGCCGGCGAACTGAAGAAAGTAATGCTGGGACGTTCCGAGCAATTTGTTTCCACATTTACGGAAAAGCTGATGATGTACGCGCTGGGACGCGGCGTGGAATATTACGATCAGCCCGCTGTGCGCGGCATCCTGCGCGACGCGGCGGCGCAGAATTACAAATGGTCGGCGCTTGTTAGCGGCGTGGTGCGCAGCGCGCCGTTTCAGTCGCGCGTCGCGCGGTAGTGACAGTGCCTCGACCGTCAGGGAGCGGGGGTTGGTTCCAGGTGAGGCCAACCCTCGCTCCCTGACGGTCGAGGCACTGTAAAAGAATGAGGAGGGCAAACGAGCCATGATGATATTCAAGAAGACGATTCCACGGCGAAGTTTTCTGCGCGGCGTGGGCGCGACTGTCGCGCTGCCGCTGCTGGATTCCATGATCCCCGCGCTGACGGCGAAGGCATTAGCCTCTGGCGCCGCCGGTCCCGACACGCGCTCGAATCTGTCGCCGGTGCGCTTCTCGGTGGTGTTTGTTCCCAATGGCCGCATCATGAAGCATTGGACGCCGGAGGCCGAGGGCGCGAACTTCACGCTGCCCACCACGCTGGCGCCGCTGGCCGCGTTCCAGAAAAACATGCTGGTGATGAGCGACCTGAACAACATGTCCAACCAGCGGCAAAACGTCAGCGGCGAGGCCGGGCCGCACGCGACAGCGAGTGGCTGTTTCCTGACCGGCGTCTATCCCAAGCCGCCCGGACAGGCGGGCATCTCCATCGACCAGATTGCGGCGAAGGAGTTGGGTCAGCAAACGCAATTCTCATCGCTTGAATTGTCGCTGGAGTCCGGCGAGACCGGCGGCGGCGGCGATGGCGCGGACTCTGACGCCTATCTGAACACCATGTCCTGGCGCAGCGCGACCACACCGCTGCCCACCGAAAATAATCCGCGCAGGCTGTTCGAGCGCATGTTCGGCGAGGCCGATTCGACTGACCCCGCCGAGCGGAAACGCAATTGGGCGGTGGATCGCAGCGTACTGGATGTGGTCACCGGCCAGATCAGCGGCCTGACCGCGCGGCTGGGCACGCCCGACCGCGCCAAGTTGAATGAGTATCTGGAAGCGGTGCGCGATGTCGAGCGGCGCATCCACCTGGCTGAAGAGCGCACGGTGCGCGATCTGCCGGTGATCGAACGTCCGGCGGGGATGCCGGAGAATTACGAAGAGCATTCGCGGCTGATGTTCGACTTGCAGGTTCTGGCGTTCCAGACCGACATGACGCGCGTGAGCACCTTCGCCATGGCGCGTGAAAAAAGCGAGCGCGCCTACCGCGAGATCGGGCTCGATGAGGGCCATCACGCGCTGACGCATCACGGCTACGATGCCGGCATGGTGGCCAAGTGCGTGCAGATTGAAACGTATCAATCGAAGCAGTTCGCTTACTTCCTTGAGAAGATGAAGTCCACCACCGAGGCGGGACGCACGCTGCTTGATAATTCCGTGATCCTGTTCGCCAGCAGCATCAGCGACGGCCACGCGCACTCGCGGCGCAACCTGCCCATCGTGCTGTTCGGCGGCGGCGGCGGACGCATTCAGGGCGGCCGCCACATCCGCTACGCCAAGGACACGCCGCTCGCCAATCTGTACCTGACGGTTCTCGATATCGCCGGCGTGCGCCTCGACAACTTCGGCGACAGCAACGGCAAGCTGAACCTGCTGCCCATCGCGTAGAAGATGGAGATGGAGTTTTTCTATGGGGACTACTATTGATATCTCCAGCCTGGGCGTGGAGCAGCGACTGCTGCTACTAGAAGAAATCTGGGATAGCCTCTCGGAGTCACCGGAGGCATTCCAACTGACGGCGGCGCAGGAGGCAGAACTAAATCGCCGTGCGGATGAGATAGACGCGGGAGATACATCCGGCACTCCCTGGGAGGAAGTCGTGGAAAATATTCGAAACAAGCACAAGTCTGGAGTAGAAAGAAAATGACCGGACGCAATAATGCACGTAACGCAATCATCGTAGTGCTCATGATGGTCAGCACTCAGTTGTACGCGACCGTGAACGATCTGCGGCTGGTGGAGGCGGCCAAGGCACGCAACATCGCGGCGGTGCGCGCGCTGATCGCGCAGAAGGTGGACGTGAATGAGCCTCAGGCCGATGGCGCGACCGCGCTGGCGTGGGCCGCGCATGAGGATGACGTGGAGATGGCTGGACTGCTGATCGCGGCGGGCGCGGACGCGAACATCGCCAACGATTATGGCGTAACGCCGCTGGAGTTGGCTTGCGCCAAGGGCAGCGCGGCCATGGTGGCAAAGCTGCTCTCAGGCAAGGCGGATCCCAACAAGGCGCAATGGAACGGCGCGACGCCGCTGATGAGTTGCGCGCGCTCCGGTAGCGCGGAGGCCGTCGAGGCGCTGCTGAAAGCAAAGGCGAATCCCAGCGCGAAGGAGTCGCGGCGCGGGCAGACCGCGCTGATGTGGGCCGCGGCGCAGAAACACTCCGCCGTGGTGAAGGCGCTGGTGAAGGCCGGCTCGGAGGTCAACGCCAAGTCGCAGTTGCCCGCCGATATGAAGCCGATTCTGTATCTCACCTATGGCGTGTACCGGCGCGATCCCACCACGGTGGACCGCTTCGAGGCCGGCGACGCGCATCTGGATCCCACCAGTTCGCGCGGAGGATACACGGCGCTGATGTTCGCGGCGCAGCAGGGCGATCTGGACTCGGCGCGCGCGCTGGTGGAGGGCGGGGCGAACGTGAATGACGTGAGCACGGAGTACGGCAGCGCGCTGGTGGTGGCCGCCGCCAGCGGACATGAGCCGCTCGCGCTCTACCTGGTCGAGAAGGGCGCCGATCCCAACGTGGCCGACGGCTGGGGCTTGAACGCACTGCACTACTCGCTGCGCGCGGGCATCATCGCCATCGGCATGTCGCGCGACCGCATTCGCACGGACCGCTATTGGCATAAACCCGGCCTGCCTGAGCTGGCGAAGTCGCTGCTGGCGCATGGAGCCAATCCCAACGCGCGCATCGGCAAAGGGCTGCCGCCGTTTGACTATCCGTTTTTCGCGCGCACCACGGGCAATTCGATGCCGCAGATTCGCCAGCCCGGCGCCACGCCGTTTCTGCTGGCCGCCGCCGCGTTCGACGCGTCGATGATGAAGCTGCTAATTGAGCACGGCGCGAATCCCAAATTATCCACCGATGAAGGCACCACGCCGCTGATGACCGCATCGGGCATGGGGCGCCTCGAAGACCTTTCGCCGGAGGAAGAGGCCAAAGCGCTGGTCGCCGCGCGGATGGCGCTGGAGTTGGGCAACGACGTCAACGCCGCCAATCAGGATGGCCGCAATGCGCTGGGCGCGGCGGCATTTCTCGGCGCGAACTCCATTGTGGAACTGCTGGCCGGCAAGGGCGCGAATCTGGAGATGCAGGACCGCTACGGGCAATCCGCACTGAGCATCGCCAAGGGACTGCCGGCGAAGATAACCGGGCAGGACAAGCGATTCCGCGGCAGCGGCGGGCACCAATCCACCGAAGAGTTGCTGCTCAAGCTGGGCGCCAAGCCCATCGCGGAAAAGAATTAGCCACAGAGACACGGAGGCACAGAGTTTAAGAAGGGTAAGTTTTTTTTACCCTCGTTCTTATCTCTGCGTCTCCGTGCCTCCGTGGCAAGTCATTTTGAGGAGACGATCATGTCGTACACCGAAAAGTTTACCTGGGCGGGCAAGGAGCTTACGCTGAGGCGCGAGCAGTCGCCGGTGGAGAACATCTCGACGGAGAGCGCGAAGGTCAAGATCGAGAAGATCAATATCAACGATCCCGCGCTGCGGCCCGCCAACTATGACCAGGCCGATGGCTCGGTGATGCCCATCTTTCAGGCCGACGGCGTGCGTGTGGATCTTTCCAAGCGCTCCAGTCACGACATGCCTTTCTGGCATCGCAACATGGAGTGTGATGAGCTGATCTTTTGCTACAAAGGCGGCATTCGCTGGGAGACGGAACTCGGCAATCTGGAACTGAAGCCCGGCGAGATGTTTGTCATCCCCAAGGGCATCGCACATCGCTCGCTGTTGCCGGAAGACAATACCGACGACAACATTATCATTGAGCTGAAAATTCGCGGGGACATTGCAAAACTGATTTAGCGTGACAGTGCTAAATACCCAGCATGGAGGTGGGCTTGGTGGGGACTTCCTGCATGACGGCGGTTCCGCCGACGCGCGAGGCGACGTTCGAGGCAAACTCGGCCATCATCTGATCGGCCTTCTTCTTGATCATCGGCCCGCCGAACTCACCGATCTTGCCGAAGAGATTAATATCAGAACCGGCGATGAGGCGCGTCTCGTTGGCGGAAATTTCCTCAAGGTTCATGGTCAGCTTGCCCTGGATCATGCCGCTGATGCGCTGGTCGTTGGCCTCCACGCGCATGATGGCGGTGTGAGATGCCGCATCCATCTTCTCGATCTCGATCCTGCCCGACAGGCGCAGCTTGACCACGCCCACCTTCTGCGTGATGACGCCGACGTAGTGGGTCTCATCCTGCTTGGTGACTTCCTCCACGCCGGGCAGGCAGGTGGCTACTTTGGGGATATCGGTGAGAAACTCCCACAGCTTTTGGGGAGACGCGCTGATCAGGCAATGATTGGTAAAATTCATTTGTAGTTCACCAGCAGGCGGGCAGAAGCACTCATGCGCCGCGAGCCCTTCCATAAGTTGCAAATTGGAGGAATTAGTACAAGGGCCAGCGTATCGGAAGCGGCGGAAAATCACAAGGCGACGTGAGGCCACGCTGGAACTTCCTCGCGATTTCGCACAAGCATCGGTGCCCGCCATTGTAAAATGGCCATTAGCTCTCGTGGCGGATCGCCGACAAACTGCTTAACGTCGTCATTCCGAGCGTAGCGAGGAACCTGCTGTCCCCATCGCGCAACGTAAAAGCAGGTCCTCTTCGGTTCGCTCAGGATGACGACATAAAGAATTAACCGAGACACTAACACATGGCTGATATTTTTCTGCACAATGCCGATTGGCTGATTACCGTGGACCCGCAGCGGCGCATCATCACGGATGGCGCGCTGGCCATTGAGGGCGGGAAGATTGTCGCCGTCGGAAAGACGCGCGACATGGAGGCGCGGTACTCCACATCGAAGCGAACCATCGACGCGCGGAACCGGGTGGTCCTGCCCGGGTTGATCGACTGCCACATCCACACTTCATTTCAATTGGCGCGTGGACTGGCCGATGAGGTCAGCGCACAAAAATTTCTCTTCGAGCGCATGTATCCCTACGAGGGGTTGCTCACGGAAGAAGAAAGTTATTGGAGCACGCAGCTCTGCGTGCTGGAGCTGCTGCGCAACGGCGTTACCACTTTCATTGACGCGGGTAATTACTTTCCTGATGTTACCGCGCGCGTGGTGGGCGCGGCGGGGATACGCTGCGCGCTGGCCAAGTCGGCCATGGACATCGCCAAGTCGCCCTTCGGCGCGCTGCCCGAGCGGTTCCGGGAATCCACCGAGCAGGCCATCGAGCGATCTGAGGAAACCGTGCAGCGGCTGCACGGCACTCACAACGGGCGTGTGCGCGGATGGTTCCAGTTTCGCGGCATCCCCAACTCCACTGACAAACTGGTTACGCGCATGAAGGAGCTTGCCGACCGCTACAAGACCGGGGTGCAGACTCACGCTTGTTTCGCCAAAGACACGCTGGAGGCCTGCAAGACCTCATTCGGCGTTACGGAGATTCAGCGCCTCGAGCGCCTGGGCGCGCTGGGGCCGAACATCCTGCTGGTCCATTCCGGCTGGGTGAGTCCGCATGAGTTCGAGTTCATCCGCAAATACGACTGCAAAGTGGTGGCCGCGCCGAGTTCCAGCCTGCACAATTCCTACGGCAATATTCTGATGGGAAAGATTCCTGAGTTTATCGAGATGGGCGTGGCCGTGGGACTCGGCTCCGACCATGCGTCGTCGGGGATTGTTGATCTGTTGCAGGAGATGTTCCTGGTCGCCGGCGTCTACAAGGAAGTGCGGTTGAACACCAGCGTGATGCCGCCGGAGCGCGTGGTGGAAATGGCCACCATCAACGGAGCGCGCTGCGCGTTGTGGGAGGACGAGATCGGGTCGATCGAAGTGGGCAAGAAGGCCGACCTGACGCTGTTCGACACGCAGATGGCGCAGTGGCAACCGCTCTACAATCCCGTTGCTAATCTGGTGTATTCCGCCACGGGCGCCAGCGTTGATACGGTGATCTGCGACGGGCAGGTGTTGATGGAAGACAAGCAACTCAAGACGTTGAACGAGCAGGAGATTTTCCGCGAAGTGAAGCGGCTGATGCCAGGCATCCTCGAGAAGACGAAACTAGCAGACAAAATCAAGCCGACCTGGCCTATCATATAAGATTCGTTGCGATTTGGTTTACGGTGCGGTGCCGCGAGCGTCAGCGAGCGGCACTGTCACGCGCTTCGCGGAAGGGTAATTTATGCAACTGGTAAAGATCACCATCAATGGCAAGGCATTTGAACATGAGGTGGAGCCGCGGCTGCTGCTGGTCCACTACATCCGCGAGAAGGCCCAGTTGACCGGCACGCACGTCGGTTGCGACACGGGCAACTGCGGAGCCTGCACCGTGGTTTACAACGGCAAGCTCATCAAGAGTTGCCTGATGCTGGCCGTGCAGGCCGACGGCGCCGAGATACTCACCATTGAGGGCATGAGCCAGCAGGACCCGGAGAAGCAGAAGAACGGCCTGCACCCGATTCAGGACGCGTTCCTCGAAAAGTTCGGATTCCAGTGCGGCTACTGCACCTCAGGGATGGTGCTGAACACGCACACACTTCTGAAATCGAATCCCAATCCATCCGAGCACGAAATTCGCGAATCGCTCGAGGGCAATCTCTGCATGTGTACTGGTTATCAACAGATCATTGAATCCATCCAGTACGCCGCCGAGAAAATGAAGGCGAGCAAATAGGGAAGCACATGACCACACTACTTGATTACGACAAACTATTCGTTACGCGCAACTACGTCGGCAAGCCCATCCGCCGCAACGAGGACGAGAAGTTCGTGAAGGGCGAAGCGGTCTATGTGGACGACATTGACATGGACTGCGCGCACGTGGCCATTCTGCGTAGCATCTTCCCGCACGCGCGGCTCAAGAAGATCGACACCAGCAAGGCCGAAGCGCTGAAGGGTGTGCTGGCCGTCATCACCGGGCCGGAAGTTGTCGCGCAGACCAAGTCGGTGCCGCCGCGCGCCATCGCCAAACCGCTGAAGCAGTATGTGATGGCGGGCGAAAAGATTCGCTATCTGGGCGAGCCTATCGCCGCCGTGGTGGCCGAAGATCGTTACATCGCCGAAGATGCGCTGGAGTTGATCGAGGTCGAGTACGAGCCGCTACAGGGCGTGACCCGTATTGAAGAAGCGCTGAAGCCCGGCGCGCCGCTGCTGTTTGAAGAGAATGGCAGCAACGACTTGCTGCACGACACCATGACGCACGGCGACATCGACAAGGCTTTCAAGGACGCCGATCTAGTCCTCAAGGAAAAGTTTGCGGTGCATCGCTATAGCTCGACACCGCTGGAGAACTGGGCGATGATCGCTCGGCACGACAAGGGCAATGACTCGTTCACCATGTGGGCCAACGATCAGCAGCCCGGTCGCAGCGTCGCCAACATGAGCGCGGTGATGGGCGTGCCCATGAACAAGCTGCGCCTGATCGTTCCTGAATCCGGCGGCGGCTTCGGCATCAAGCTGGCCATATGGCCTTACATGGTCATCCTATGTCTGCTGGCGAAAAAAGTGGATAAGCCCATCAAGTGGGTACAGACGCGGCGCGAGCACTTGCTGGGCGGCACGCACGCGCCGGACTGCACGGTGGACATGGAGATGGCGCTCAAGAAGGACGGCACCGTGCTGGGCATCTCGGTGATCGACAAGGAGAATGACGGATCGTTCATTCACACCGCCGGCATCTACTCGCTGATTAAGTTCGCCACGCTGGTCGGGTGCTATCAGATCCGGGCGTCGCGCATGGAGCTGGTGAGCGTGGCGGCGAACAAAGGCCCCACGGTGCAGAATCGCGGCGTCGGCAAACCGACCGCGATCTTCACGCTGGAACGCATGATGGACATCGCCGCGAAAAAATTGGGGTTGGACCCGGTAGAGATACGCCGGAAGAATTTCGTCCAGCCGGAGCAGATGCCCTACACCACGCCATCGGGCGAAGTCTATGAGAGCGGCAACTATCCCGCGACGCTGGACAAAGCGTTGAAGATGGCGGACTACGAAGGTCTGCGCAAGATGCAGGCCGAGGCACGCAAGCAGGGGCGGCATATCGGCATCGGCATGAGCACGGGCGTGGAGCCGGGCACGTCGAACCTGGGCTACTACTACACGTCGTCGGGCATCCCGGAGTACATGGGGAGCGGCGAGGGCGCGATGGTGGCGCTGGACTACGACGGCAACATCAGCGCCATGATCGGTTCGGTGGATACCGGACAGGGCCACGCGACCACCATCGCGCAGGTGATCTCGGACATGCTGGGCACCACGCCCGCGCACATCTCGGTGGACAACACGCTGGACTCGTTTGTGTCGCCGTCGATTGGGCACTCGGGGTCGTACTCGAACAAGTTCAATGACGTGGACCTCGGCGCGGTGATTCGCGCGACAGAGAAGGTCCGCGACAAGATGCTGCTCATCGCGGCGCATATCCTGAAAGCCCCGCTGAGCGAGATGCGCTTCGTACCCGGCGGCACCGCCATTGGGGTGAAGGGAGACGCGGCGCGGCAGATGTCGTTCCAGGACATTGCCGGATACGCCTACAAGCGCATCACCATGCTGCCCGACGACATGGAGCCCGGACTCAAGGAGATCGCCTTCTATCGCAACAAGGCCGCGAAGATGCCCAACAAGGACAACTTCAACGTGCAGTTGACGCACTCCAATTCCGCGCACATTGTGGTGGCCGAGGTGGACGCGCAGAGCGGCTTCGTCAATATCCTGAAATACGTGATCGTGCATGACTGCGGCAACCAGATCAATCCCGGCATCGTGGACGGCATGGCCATCGGCTCCACCGTGCATGGACTGGGCGCGACGTTCCTCGAGGAGTTTGTCTACGATGACAACGGCCAGTTGCTGGCCACGACCTTCATGGATTACCTGAAGCCGGTCGCCGCCGGATTGCCGCACATCGAGCTAGGCCACATGCACTCGCCCTGCCCGACGACGATGCTGGGCACGAAGTCGGCTGGCGAAGGCGGAGCGATCGGTTCACTCGCCGCCGTCGCGGGAGCCGTGGAAGACGCGCTGACTCCGTTCGGGGTGAAGATCACATCCCTACCCTTGACGCCGGAAAAAATCATGAACGCGATTCTGCGCACGAAGGTGATTTGACGATTCGACGAAGTTGGTCGCTGTGGGTTGGTCGCTGTGGTCAGAACCGCTAGAAAACTGAAAGTGGGCAATTTGGTCAAGTTTGTCAATTAAGGACGGAAAGAATGTTCCCAAATCGGTTTGATTATCATCGCCCGAAGACGATTCAGGATGCCATTGCACTGCTGGTGAAGTACCAGGATGACGCCAAGCTCCTCGCCGGCGGACAGAGCCTGATCTCCATGCTGAAGCTGCGGCTCGCCAACCCCACCTGCCTGGTGGACCTCGCCGGCCTCGCCGGCCTGAGCTACATCCGCGAGGAGGGCAACAAGATCGCCATCGGCGCGATGACCACCTACGCCGACATCAAGGACTCCAAGTTCCTGCAGGCTCAGTGTCCGCTGCTGCCGAAGGCCGCCGCCGTAGTGGGCGACGTTCAGGTGCGCAATCGCGGGACCATCGGAGGCAGCATCGCGCACGCCGATCCCGCTGGCGATGTGCCCGCCGCAATCCTCGCGCTCGATGCCGAGATCAAGGCAACCGGTCCTAATGGTGATCGTTGGCTGCAAGCGGCGGATTTCTTCGAGGGCATGTATGCTACCGGGCTGGCCGTGGATGAGATACTCACCGAGATTCGCGTTCCTGTACAAGGCAGCGCGCGATCCGCGTATATGAAGGCAGCGCGGCGCCCGTCGGACTTCGCCATCGTGGGCATGGCTGCATACATCAAGCTGGCTGCGAATATGACCTGCGAGAGCATCGCCATCGCGGTTACCGGCGTTACCGACAAGCCCTATCGCGCATCAGCGGCGGAAGCGAAGTTAAAGGGGACGAAGCTCGAGGCCAAGTCGATTGAAGCCGCATCGCCATTGGTTACAGAGAACATTGACCTGGTGGGCAACATGCACGGCTCCGCCGACTTTCGCCGCCATTTGGCGGGCGTCTATTTGGGACGCGTGATCGCCGCCGCCCAGTAGCGAAGATCGAACAGAGCCGCGACCGGGACGGGAGCGGTTGCTGGAGCGTATCGAGACTTCAACCAACCGCTCCCTCCCGGTCGCGGCTCTGTTAAAAGCAAAACCCCACGGTATCTTCGCGATGCCGTGGGGTTGCGTTTGCACCGTAGCCCTGGCTAGCGAGGAATCTTGATTAGCTTGCGCGCGTTGGTCTCGTAGATCTTCACGCGGTCTGACGGCGCCAAGGTGCAGCAATCCAGTGAGCGCATGGTCTCGCGCACGTTGAACGCGCCGCCCTCGTGATCAAAGGGCATGTCGCTGCCATAGACCACGTTGTCCACACCGAAGAAAGCGATGCCGCACTCCATTGCGCCGGGGCCGGAGACGGCCGTGTCCGCGTAGAACTTGCGGAAGTAATCGAGCGGACGCAGCTTCAGCGAGTGCTCCCACAGATGCTTATCGTGAGCAGGTGTGCGGCTGCCGAGAATGTCGAGGCCCGGGCCGATGCGGCCTTCAAAGTAAGGGATCATCGCGCCCAGATGATGCGTGATGATCTTCAGATTGGGCAGCTCGTCGAAGATGCCCGTGAACACCAGGCGTGACATGGCGATGCTGCTCTCATAAGGCCAGCCGAACACCCACCACAGCTCGTATTTCGAGTGCGACTCGTTTTGATAATCCGGAAAAGTCGAGGGCCGCGCCGGGTGCAGCCAGATGGGAAAGTCGTACTCGGCCATCTTCTTAAACAGTGGGCGGAACTCGACTTCATCGAGCGGACGTCCGTTGACGTTGGTGAATATTTGCACGCCGCGCGCGCCAAGCTGCGTGATGGCGCGATCCACTTCCTTCAGGCAGGCATCCATATTGTTCATGGGCAATGAGGCGGCGAAGCCCAGGAAGCGATCGGGATACTTCAAGCACAACTCGGCCATGCCATCGTTGGCGATGCGCGCCAGCTCCGGAGAAACTTTGGGATCGCAGAAATTTTCAATGCCCGGCCCGGCCAGCGTCAAAAATTGATGATAGCCCTCATGCTGATCCATCACTTTGAAGCGCAGCTCCAGGTCCACCAGCATGGGCAGATCGCGCACGCGGTTATTGTGGTACTTGGCCGCGGCCTCCGAGACTGTCATCATGCGGTCGTAGAAGCCCTGGGTAAAGATGTGGGGAAAGATATCGATTTTCATGCAACCCTCGTCACGCAGGAATTGGACTCATTCCAGAAATAGGCCATGCCGCGACCGCGACCGCGCCTGCGCCAGTCGCGCACCACGGCCATGTCCGTATCAGTGGAATCAAGGATTTTACGGCATGTGGAACAGCTTCGCCACTGTTTTCCTAAGATACTTTTGAAGCTCGCGGCGCAAACGCGGCTGCAGCGCCAGGGCTCCCCAGTAAGTGATGTCGCTTCCAATCATTCTGCTTGACAGTAATCCATCAATTTTATATAGTCCGGCCACGGGTCTAAATTGTAGAAATTGGGTATCAATCGGGAGATTATGCGATGACACTAAAGGCATTTGTGCGCGGTTATTTGTCAGGCCGCAAGATCCTTACGCTTATGGTTCTGGTGTTGCTGGGAGGCAACTGGGCATTGGCGCAGGTTACCACCGGAACGGTCTCTGGCACGGCGACCGACAGCAGCGGCGCGGTGCTGCCCGGCGTCAAGATTGAAGTCATGAGCGAAACCACTGGCTTGACGCGAACCGTTGTGACCAACGCCACGGGACACTACTCAGCTCCGCAGCTCACCGTCGGCGAATATCGAGTCTCGGCCACGCTCGAAGGATTCAAGACTGAGGTGCGCAGCGGCGTGGTGCTTACCATCGGACGCGAAGCGGTGATCGACCTGCAGATGTCCGTCGGCGCAGTGGCGGAGACGGTGGAAGTGACCGGCGAAGCGCCACTCGTGCAGACCACCGAGTCCACGGTCAGCTATATCGTGGACGACCGAACCATTCGCGAGTTGCCGCTCAACGGCCGCGACATGACGCAGCTCATCCTGCTGAACCCCGGCGTTACGATCTCCGTGAACAGCCCGGCCAACTCGGCCTTCAGCGGCTACGGCAAGCGTGTCAGCATCTCCGGCATGAGGGGCGAGGACAACATCTATCTGCTGGACGGCGGATTGATCGGCGACTTCCGCCGCCACATTCCCGCCGGACCTTCCGGTGCGCTACTCGGCATCGAAACCGTGCAGGAATTCCAGGTGCTTACCAGTTCGTTCAGCGCGCAGTACGGACGCGCTCTCGGCGGCGTGTTCAACGCCGTCTCCAAGGGCGGCACCAACGAATTCCACGGCAACGCATATGATTTTCTGCGCAACAGCGCGGTAGACGCCCGCGACTTTTTCGACCGCAAGCGTTTCGCGGACAGCCCGCGACTGCCTCCGTTCCGCCGCAACCAGTTCGGCGCAACTTTTGGCGGACCGGTCCAGCAGGACAAGACCTTCTTCTTTTTGGCCTACGAGAGCACGCGCGAAGTAAAGACGAGCCTGCAGGCCCCTGCCACCATGGACGCCGACTTACGCCGGGGAATTCTCAAGTTGAATGGAAACCCCACGGGAGTGACCGCGCCGATTAATCCGATCATGATCCCTTACATCAATCAGTATCCGCTGCCCAGCCCGCAGGGGCGCGCCTTCGGCGATGGAACGGCTGAGTTTCTGTACGATTACAAGCAGCGCAGCACGGAGCATTTTGGCCAGACGCGCGTGGATTTGCCCAGTCTGACGGCGCAAGACTCGTTCTTCGTCCGCTTCACCGGATCCAGCTCGACGGGCAATGCCCCCAACTCGTTCCCCGGCTTTGAGCAGGTTTCGAGCCTGAAGTCCTGGCTGGCCACGCTGTCCGAGACGCACATCGTCTCGCCGACAACGTTGAATACCTTTCGCTTCCACTTCAATCGGGTCATTCCCCTCGATACCGGCAACGCGCCGGCTCCCGGACCAGGCATCACCTTGACGCCGGGTCAGGAAAACCTCCCGATGGTGAGCCCCACCGGGCTTACTTCTTACGGCGGCGCGGGATTCGATACCGACCCCACCTACATGGTCAGCAATCGCTTTTCGTTTCAGGACGACGTCAACATAACGATAGGTGGGCATTCGCTGCAAGTGGGCGGTATGCTCGAGCGGTTGCAGTTCAACGGCAGCTTCCCGAACCGCAGCTTCGGCGTCTGGGGCTTCACTAACGTGCCGAATTTTCTGGCGGGAGTCGCCAACACCTATCGCGGACCAATCCCCGGCCAGGGAACTTACGAGCGGGGATTCCGCAACTGGGCCTTTGCGCTTTACCTGCAGGATGACTGGCGCGTAACGCCGAAGCTGACCGTGAACCTCGGCGTGCGCTGGGAGCCGCAGACCGTTCCCACCGAAGTCGCCAACCGCATCTCCAACCTTCGTTACATCACGGACAATCAGGGGACTGTCGGTTCGCCGTATTGGAAGAACACGTCGTGGGACGAGTTCGGCCCGCGCGTCGGGTTCGCCTATTCGCCGTTCGATGGCGGCAAGACTTCCATTCGCGGTGGAGCTGGCATGCTCTATGAACCCAACGATCCGAACCTCTACTACACCCAGATGGTACGCAACCCTCCGCTGGGATATGACTTCACCATCGCGGTCCCGGCCAATCTACAGCGCTTCCCGGATGCGCAGGCCCAGATCAACGCGCAGAACACCTCCGGGCCGGGCTATGCAATTCCCTTTGATAACATGCGGAGTCCCCATGCATTGCAGTACAACCTGAACCTCCAGCAACAGTTCGGTGCGGCGAATCTGGTGACGGTGGGATTCGTCGGCAGCCGCGGCATCAATCTTCTGTCGGTGGGCGACATCAACATGCCGCAGGCGGTGTGGGACGGCGTTTCGCTGGCGATGCCCGATGGCGCCACGCTGCGCAATCCAACGTGGTCCTCTGTGGTCTATTACGCCAATGACACCAGCTCCTTCTACAACGGCCTGCTGACGACCTATCAACGGCGATTCTCTGCCGGCCTCCAGGGTCAGGTCTCCTTTACCTGGTCGAAGAACATCTCCGAAACCGATGCCGGACAAACGGCCTCGGCGGTTACCCCCGGCGGCGGACGCATGAAATATCCTCATGATCATTTCGCGCAACGCGGACTGAGCGGCTACGACTTCCGCCGCATCCTCACCTTCAGCTACACCTATGAATTGCCCTTCGGCAAGAATATGGGTGGAGTGCTCGGAAAGGTGCTCTCCGGCTGGCAGACCACCGGCGTGCTGACCATTCGCGATGGACAGGCGCAGTCGGTGCTGGCAACCGTTTCCGCCGCACTCACTCCGCTGGCGGTGACACCCCGCTCGCCAAATGCCAATCCGAATTACAAAGGCGAATTCAATAAGGGCGGGTCCGTCGGCTGCTCGATCAGCAGCACAGGCGTGGTCTACTTGAGCCCGGACACTCCGCCAGCCGGCACGGCGCTGTCACGCACGATCGCCGCAGGCGCGCCATTGGGAACGCCGGAACTGTACTTCGATCCCTGCGCGTATTCCGCTCCGGGCGCACGGCAGCTTGGCAATCTGGCACGCAATACGCTGATCGGCCCTGGCGCAATCGCCTGGAACCCCGCGCTGTCCAAGAAGACATCCATCACGGAACGCACCAGCCTGGAGTTCCGCGCTGAATTCTTCAATATCCTGAACCGACCGAACCTGGGCATCCCCGCCAGCACCGTCTACAACGGCACCGGCGCCGCAGTGGGTACTGCGGGAGTAATCAACGGCACCAGCACCACTTCGCGGCAGATGCAATTTGCTCTGAAGCTGGTTTATTAGCGCGACGTTATTGCAGTGGCAGCCTCTTCGCCCAATTATGGGAAAACTCCATAAGTCGGCGAGGGGGTTGCCGCATACAACCAGCCCAGTTGAAAATGGTTTCGTTACATCTTTTAAGCTGAATATTCCTGCTCTTGAACGCCCCCTTCTGACATATCATAATCATCCGGTGAGTTCCGCGCCGTAAGCCGCCGACCGTTGGCGTGCAAAGGAGTTTATGGGTCCCGCTTCGAAGAATGCCGCGCCAGACCAAGCACCAACCCAAGCCTCGGGAAACCCTGGCGCGGGTCGCCAGACCAAGCTCGTGATGCTCAGCCTGCTGAGCGGCGCGATGATGTTCTCCTTCATGATTCGCCTAGTCCTTGGCGTGGCCGCGCCCAAGCTCAGGCAAATTTACGAAATCGCTCCGAAGGACATGGGCTACCTCCTTTCCGGATGGAACTGGTCCTACACCGGTGCCCTGCCGCTGGCCGGCCCCATCGTGGATAAGTTTGGTCCTTGGATTTCCATGGGCATCGGCTCGGCGATTTGGGGAATTTCCACTATGGCGTTGCCGCTCGCCGCGGGCTTCACAGGGATATTCATCATGCGCTTTGTGTTCGGCATCGGCCAGGGCATCCTGATCCCCACCACCTCCACTTCGGTCTCCAGCCTCTTTCCCGCAAATGAGCGAACGCGCGCCGTCTCGGTGGCCTTCACAGGCAATGCGGTAGGATTGGCCATTGGCGCGCCCGTTGCCGCGATGATTCTGTCGCGCTGGGGGTGGGAGTGGATATTCTACATCATCGGCGGAGCCAGTCTGGTCCTGACCGCGCTGTGGTTCTGGCTCTACCCGAACAAAACGATCGGCCTGGTAAAAGCTCCGGCGTCCGCCGCGGGAGCTGATGAAGCCCCGCCCATGGCGTGGCTTTCGCTATTCCGCTATCGCTCCACCTGGGGCATCGCTTTCGGACAGTGCGGCTATCTCTATGCTTACTACTTTTTCGTGAGTTGGCTGCCCACTTATCTGGTCGACGCGCGGGGCATGACCATACTCAAATCAGGATTCGTATCCTCGCTTCCCTTCCTCGCCGGAGTGCTTGGAACCCTTGCGGGCGGATGGCTCGGCGACTTCCTGATCGCGCGCGGCGTCAGTCCAACGGTCTCGCGCAAAAGCATCATTGGTGGCGGACTGGTGGGATCTACGGTGATGGTAATCGCCGCGGCCTACATCGAGAATGTCTGGCTGGCGGTTACCCTAATTACTCTCTGTGTCGGCTCGCTGCGCCTGGCGACGGCTTCGGCGAACTCGCTGCCGATTGATCTGGCACCGCGCACCGTGCTGGGCTCGGTTACGTCGATTCAGAATTTCTTCGGCAATATCGGTGGCCTGCTCGCGCCTATCGTCACCGGCTACATGGTTCAAGCCAGCGGTGGATCATTCATCGGTTCGCTCGTCGTGGCCGGAGGCATGGCTACCTTCGGCGCGATATCTTATGTGTTCGTAGTGGGAGACCTCGACAAGGACCGCATTGCGCCGCGCGATACCATTGCCAAGACTGGACTCGCGGTACCGTCAGCGCAGACTGCTTCCTAGCATCCGCTGCCCCTCAATTCTTTCGATCATGTAAAAAGGAATTTCCCGAATGCCCTACAAGGACCTGCGTGAGTATCTCAAGGTTTTAGAGAGCAAAGGACTGCTCTGCCACATTACGGCGGAAGTGGACAAGGATTGGGAGATCAGCGCGGTCTGTCGCCACACTTTCCGCAGCATTCCGCAGGAGCGCCGCCCTGCGCTGATGTTCGACAAGATCAAGGGCCACGACATCCCGCTCGTGGTGGGCATACTGGGCGGCTCGCGCGAGATCTACGCCACCGCGCTCGGGACTGACCAGAAGGGCGTTTGGGACACGTGGGCGCGCGGCAAAAATCCCATTGCGCCAAAAGTAGTGAGCAGCGGGCCGTGTCAGGAAGTGGTGCACATGGGCGAAGATGCGAATCTGGAGATGCTCCCCGCGCCCATCTGGACCGTCGGCCAGGACCCCAGCCCCTACCACACTTCGCCGTTCGTCATTTCACGCGACCCGGAGACGCGCGTGCAGAACGTCGGAACTTACCGCCTGCAAGTGAAGAACGCTCATCGCGGCGGCCTGATGATCAACCCGCAACGCGGCATGCGCGTACACATGCAGAAGAACGAAGCCAAGGGCGGCGCCACCGAAGCGGCCATCGTCTTCGGCACCGACCCGGTAATCGGACTGACATCCGTGAGTCCATTCCCTGCGGGCGTGGACGAGCTGGCCGCTGCCGGCGGCATTCGCGGCGAGGCGGTGGAAGTGGTCCGCTGCAAGACGGTGGATATCGACGTGCCCGCCACCGCCGAGATTGTAGTCGAGGGCCGCGTGCCCTATCTGGGCAACGAGCCGGAAGGTCCCTTCGGCGAGTACGCCGGATATATGGGCGCGGGCGGCAACAATCCCGTCTTTGAAGTTACCTGCATCACGCACCGCAAGAACCCAATCTATCAAGCGTTTCTCAGCCAGATGCCGCCGAGCGAATCCAGTTGCATCAAGGCCTTCGGCCGCGAATTGGAGATTCGCCGCCACCTCGTGAATAATCTCGGCCTGCCCGTGCAGGATGTCTGCCTGCCGGAGAGCGGCAGCTCCACGGCCACGGTGATCGTGTCCCTCCGCAAGGCGAACCGCTTTCAGCCGTTGAAGGTCATGACGGGCGTGTGGTCGATGAACGCCGGCATCGGCAAGATCGTCATCGTGGTGGACGACGACATCAACATCCGTGACCCCTTCCAGGTCGATTGGGCCATCGCCTTCCGCATCCAACCCGATCAGGACGTCCGCATCATCTCCAACACCGATCCCATCACGCTCGACCCCTCGCAGCCGCTACGGAACGGCCAGCCAATCCCAGCCGCCGAACAGGTCAGCTCGAAGCTGGGCATCGACGCCACGCGCAAGCACGCCTACCCGCCGCCATCGGTGCCACCGAAAGAGCATCTGGACAAAGTAGCGGCGCAATGGGAGCGCTACGGCATCCGCCCCGTCGCGCAATAATGCGCCGGTCGCCACGGCATGACTCTTGTGCGTGAGATTTACGACTTGATGGTAGCAGCGCGGACTGGTTTATTATTTTGCATTTGTGGTTTTGAGAATTACTATAGAAAAACAGTAGCAACGAGGTGTGGAATGGCGTTCGGGGATTTGCGTACATGGCTGGAGCGATTCGAGGCCGCCGGCGAACTGAAGCGCGTCACGGCGGAAGTCGATTGGGACCGCGAGATCGGCACCATTGCGCGCCGGTCATTCACTAGCAAAGGCCCGGCGCTGCTGTTTGAAAATGTGAAGGGCCACAAGAATACCGTGGGCCGCAAGGTGGCCACCGCGCTATTTCACAAGCGCACGCGCATGGCGATGCTGCTGGGCTTTCCGCCGGATACGCCGGTGCGTGAGTTGGTTCGCCATGTGCGCGAGAAAAACAAGAAGTTGATCTCTCCTGTGGTTGTTCCATCCGGACCGGTGAAGGAAAACATCCTGCGCGGCAAGGATGTGGACCTGACTCAATTCCCCGTTCCCAAGTGGCACTACCGCGATGGCGGCCGCTACATCCTTACTTTCGCAGCGATCGTTACTCGCGACCCAGACACGGGTGTATTGAACGTGGGCGTGTATCGCGGCATGTTGGGCACTCGCGATACCATCCCGATTCTGATCCTCGCCAGCCAGGGCGGCGGCCAAACTTTCTCCAAGTACCGGCAGCGAAAGCAACCCATGCCCGTGGCGGCGGTGATTGGCTACGATCCCATCATGGATTTCATTGCCGGCAGTCCCATGCCCTCCGGTGTCTGTGAGTACGACGTAATGGGTGGGTACCGCGACGAGCCGATGAAGCTGGTCAAATGCGAGACCAATGACTTGCTCGTCCCGGCTGGCGCCGAGATTGTCATCGAGGGATTTGTGGACCCCGACCCGAAGACATTCGAGTTGGAAGGCTCGTTCGGAGAGTATACCGGCCACAACAGCGACGTGCCGACACTGCGCCCTGTGGTCAAAGTAGAGTGCATCACCCACCGCAACGATCCCATCCTGCGTGGCACGCAGGAAGGCACGCTGCCGGGCTCGTTCAACGAGAACAGCATGATGTCCTCCATCCAGCGCGCCGCCATCGCCTGGAATGTGCTAGAGTCGCAAGGCGTGCCCGGCATCTCCAACGTGCATGTACACCCGGTAACCAATGGCACGAATATCTGCGTGGCCATCAACAAGCGCTACCAAGGACACCCCAAACAGGTGGCGTGTGCGCTGTGGGGATCGAATGCCGCCGCATGGCGCTACAAAAACGTCATCGTCACCGACGATGACATCGACATCAGCGACTACGAGCAGATTGATTGGGCCATCGCCTACCGCGTGAACGCGGGCAAGGACGACATCGTCATCTTTCCCGGCTCGTTCGGATCAAGCGCCGACCCGTCGACGCCGCTCGAAGAGCGCAACGTCGCCAAACTCGGCGCGGGCATCTGGAACCGCGTGCTGATCGACGCCACGCGCACATGGATGTTCGACCCCATGCCCGAGTGGGAGGGCCGCTTCCCTCCCACCGTGCAGCCCAGCGCGGAGGATGAAGCGCTCGTCGACGCCCGCTGGAAAGAGTACGGCTGGTAGCACGGCGAAATTATATTTTGTGAAAAGACAATGCCCATTGAACTTAATCTCGTATTAACTGGCGAGCCAATAAAATTTCTCGCGCGTCGATTGGTGGCCGCCGGTTATACGGGGCGGAACCAGGATCATGTGCGCGCTCACATCGAGGAGTTGGAGCGCCAAGGCATTCCAGCGCCGGAGAGCTTTCCCACTCTCTACGAGATTGAGCTTTCCTTGCTCACCACGCGGAACGAGATTACTCCAAGTTCGGCAACCGTCTCTGGCGAAGCCGAAGCCGTGCTGCTTTTTATTACTGACCGATTGGAAGATGCGCTGGTCAGTGTCGGCTCAGATTTCACGGATCGTGTCGAAGAGCGCCGGTCCATCCAGCGCTCGAAGCAGCAGCCCAAGCCCATCAACACTGAGGTCTGGCGGTTCCGTGAAGTCGCTGCTGTGTGGGATGACATCGCTGTGCGCAGTTGGGTTGAGCAGGGAGCGGGCAAGCCGTTCTACCAGTCCGGAAAACTTTCGCAGTTGCTCGCGCCGCCGGTCTTGCTGGAACACCTCGGAAGCAAACTGACTTCGGGCCGCGCCGGGGAGCTTGCGGGAACGATCATGCTGATGGGCACGGTGCCGCTGTGCGATGGAGAGTTTCGCTACGCGCCATACTTTGGCTGCGAACTGGAAACGCCGGCGGGTTTGAAGCTGGCGTATTCATGCGCAGTGAAGCACCCCCGATAAGGGTGATGATAATTTAACCGCTCAGAAGGATTCACCATGAGGACAGGTCGCCAGTACATTGATTCGCTCGACGACGGCAGAAGTGTATTCATAGACGGCAAGCGCGTCGCGAACGTCGCTGCACACCCGGCCTTCGAGGGGATCGCCCGCACTGTCGGCTCGCTCTATGACTACGCCGCCGACCCTGCCAATGGGATGCTCTTCCACTCCCCGCACACAGACGGCGAAGCCAATAAAGTCTTTATGATTCCCCGCTCCGCCGCCGAGTTACAGGAGCGGCGGCAGGCCATCGCGCGCTGGGCCAATCTTACCAAGGGCTGGGTGGGACGCAGCCCGGATCACGTCGGCGGATTCATGGCCGGGTTCGCCAGCTCGCCGGAGACGTTTGATAAACCGGACCGCGAGTATGGCCGCAATGTTACGGCCTTCTATCAGAAGCTGCTGGAAGAAAGTTTGTATGTCAGCTATGTGATCATCCCGCCGCAGATTGACCGCGCGACCACGGCCCATGCGTGGAAGGAAGAGCTGCTGCAGGTGGGGGTGCTGGAAGAACGCGAAGGCGGTTTTGTCGTGCGCGGCTCGCAGATGCTGGGCACATCCACCTCGGTCTCTGACTATCTGTTCGTCAGTTGCATCAAGCCGCTTGCGCCTGCCGATGAGCGTTACGCGCTGTCGTTCGTGCTGCCGGTGAATACGCGCGGGTTGAAGATTTATTGTCGGCGTCCTTATGCTCCAGGCCAACCCAGCCAGTTCGACTATCCACTTTCCACGCGCTTTGATGAGACCGACGCGTTGATCGTCTTCGACGATGTGTTCGTCCCGTGGGAGAACACATTTGTTTATCGCGATGTCGAGAAGCTGCGCAATCAGTTTTTCGACACAGCCGCGCACTTGCTGGGCAATCATCAGTCGCAGGTGCGGCTTATCGCCAAGATGAAGTTCATCGCCGGAGTAGCGCGCAAAATTGCGCATGTCAACGGCATTGACGTGATCCCGTCAGTGCAGGAGAAGCTGGGTGAGATGGCCTCGCTGGCGGCGATTGTCGAAGGCATGGTGATCGCCGCCGAGGCTGCTTGCACTATCGACAAGCACGGAGTGGCCAAGCCGAATGCGCGCTTCCTGTATGGGTCGATGGGCCTGCAAGCGGAGATCTATCCGCGCGCCATCTCCATCCTGCGCGAGCTGGCCGGCGGCGGAGTGATCCAGCTTCCTTCCTCCTACAAAGACCTGACCAACCCGGAGACACGCCCGGATTTCGAACGCTACCTGCAATCGCCGCGCGCGACCTACGACGAGCGGATCAAACTGTTCAAGCTGGCCTGGGACATGATCGGCTCGGAGTTCGCGGGTCGGCACACACAGTACGAGATGTTCTACGCAGGCGCGCCGTTCATCTCACGCGGCTACGCCTACCGCAATTATGGGTACGACGAAGCGGTGGGCAGCGTCGATGAATTTCTCTCGAGCTACGGCTTGCCCGACGCGTAAATCGGCACTGGCGAATCGACATCGCGAAAAGGAGTGAAGAAGTGAGCAAGCCTGAACTGGAGTTTTTCCCCACCTCGGATATTGGGTGGACCCGCTGTCCCGGCCCCATAGATGGCCTCACCGAGCGCATCCTGGCGCGCGACGCGGAGAACAACGTGGCCACTCGGATGCTCACCTTTGCGCCGGGCACGGACACTTCGGCGAACGGCGTGGTGGTTCATGATTTCTGGGAAGAAGTCTACATCCTGGAAGGATCGATCATCGACCTGCCGCTGGGCAAGGAGTTCACCGCGGGCATGTACGCCTGCCGCCCGCCGGGCATGAACCACGGGCCGTGGCAATCCCCCAATGGCTGCACCACGTTTGAAGTGCGCTACCGCGTGAAGTCCTAGCAAAACAGAGCCGCGATGGAGAAATTCTTGTCCACTGTCAGCACCTTGCCGTTGTGCAGAACCAGCGTGGGCGACTGCGCGCGCAGATAACCACCCGAACCAGTCGTCAGGCACAGCAGCATCAGGATGACGGGCAAGCCGCTCTTGCGATTCGATGCAAACATCTTCACACCTCCATGAATTCGCGAACGAATGACGTTCCTATCCGAATGGCCGATTTGAAAGGGGCACAAAAACACCGGGGCATTCTAGCCACGGCCAGTAGAGAGTACTGGCGGACCGAATGCCCCGTCAAGTTTTAAGATCAGCGGTAGCCGCGACCCAAGTCGCACGCTCCGCCATTTAGCATGGCGAACTACCAGTTCAGCTTCAGAGCGAACTGCACCTGACGCGAAGTGGTGTTGGTGGTGCTGATAACTCCAGCGGTGTCGACTCGTGCCCCTGCCGCATTAAAGAGATTGTTGGCGGGGGGACCGAAGTTGGCCCGGTTCAAGACGTTGAAGAACTCCGTCCGGAATTCAAGGTTGGTGGATTCAGTGATGGTTATTCGCTTGGTAATCCCAGGATTCCAGGTGATCGAGCCGGGGCCGATCATGGTGTTTCTGCCCAGATTACCCAGCTCGCGCAGCCCGGGAGCGTCGTAGGCCGTTACATCGATGTAGGCGTTAGGATCGCGGCCATCGGACAAAACAGTGGTCTCACCATCTGTGCGGCCGAGGTTTGGCGAACGCGGATTCACAGCCAACTGATTCAAGCTACAGCAAGTTGCCGTTGCACCTGTACCGGCGGCAGGCAGCGCCGTCGCCACACTTGCCACAAGGTTGAGCGGTTGTCCAGTTTTCGCGCTCAGCACGCCGCTGGTGCGCCAACCCGAGAAGATCGATCCAAGGATCCCGCTCAATCCGGGTACGGCGGGAATGTCATAGGAGTAGTTGAAGGAGAGCATGTGGCGGAAATCGTAGCCGCTCAAGCCCCACTGCGCGGATGCATCGTAAGGAACCTTCTGCCGTCCGCCGCCGCCGGATACACCGCCACCAGTCTGACCGCTATCGGCGCCCGCCAGATTCTTCGACCAGGTGTAGGACATGGCCGCCTGCAACCCGCTCGAAAAACGCTTCTGGTAGGACATCTGTAGCGAGTTGTAAAAGGAGTTGGTGTTATTAGCGAAAAAGTTGATGGAAGGCCATGCGGGATTCACCAGACTGGCGTTGGCGGGCAGCTCCAGTGACCGGCCATTGTAGAATGCCCGCGGCGTGTTCAAATCGCCGACGGAGATAAGATGGTTGGCCCGATTGCCGGCGTACCCCACCGTCAATAAGCTATCTCCACTGAGCTGCTGCTGGATATTGAAGTTCCAATGAATGGCGCGGGAAGAATCATTGTCTTCATACGGCAGCGCATAGGCCGGGCTGCGTTGAGTCCCTATCTGGGCTCTGGCGTTGGGGAACTGGCTTGCCGCGGCGTTAGCGATGGGCAGCGTGAAATCGTAGCCAAACGGCGGATTGCGATCCATCTGGTTGTAGAACGTGTTGGGATCATTTGGAGCATAGAGGATGCCAAATCCGGCGCGCACCGAAGTCTTCCCACTGGCAAAAGGAGTCCAAGCAATGCCCAGGCGCGGTCCAATGTCTCCCCAGGACCGATTGATCCAATAGGGATCACCAACGCTCGGTTCTGTATCGGTGTGATAGCGCAGGTTGGAGATCAGTCCGTTTACTTCCGTCGGAATCGTGTAGGGCTCCCAGCGGACTCCCATGTTCAACGTGAAGCGATCCGTGACGCGCCAGTCGTCCTGGATGTATAGAGCCATGAACCACTGCCGGAAACCGCGCCGGTAGGTTTCACCCGAGAAATTGGGAATGGCTCCACGATAGGTACCAGGGGTACCAAGCAGCAGGTTATTGACGCTGGTGAATGTCCATACCCCCCACCCGCGATTGTCCTTACGGCTGTTCAGTTGTAGGCGCTCGATGAAGCCGCCGAACTGCAGCCCGTGATTGCCCTTCCTCCAAGTCATGTCGTCCTGATAAGTGAAGCGATTGGCGATCATGAAGGTGGGCTTGGTGGCAAAGCCGCCGCCGCCGTAGCCTGTCAACCCGGTAACCGTCAACTCGGGAGCATCCGCCTGTCCCGGCACCACTGCAATTCCTTGTCCGGGAGCTGGAGCATTCCCGGTGTCAAAGGGAACCACGCGACTGAAGTGGAAGCGGGCTGTATTCAAGGCCATCGGAGAAACAATGTGCGTTTCTGATAGAGTCAGCGCCCACGACCCGTTGTTGGACGACTGTTCAAAGCCTGGGAAAGTTTCCGCCTGCGTACCCTGAGAGTTCGATCCAATGAATCGCCCGAAGATGGAGTCCTTTTCGGTCAGCGCTGGCAGGTCCACGCGCGACAAGCCATAATGCTCGATCGTTGGTTTCTTGTACTCCCAAATTAATTCCTGTACACCGCTCAGGACAGACACGGTGCTCTGGTTTGGCTGGCCCTGGTTCAAAACTACGTTCCGGGTAAACTGGCGACCCTGCGAACTCGGGAACGGCCATTGTCTGACATACGGCGCCATCAGACTCTGCTGGGCAGCAGTCGGGTTGACTTCCTGGACCATTCCGATAGTCTGACTCCCGAGAGTGCCTATTGGTCCCAGACGCCGTCCCTGACGCCAATCGGCATCCATAGTGAGGGGCGCGAGTGTTTCGGAAAGCACTTCGCGGGTGCTTTCATAGGCAAGGAAGAAGAAAGACTTGTCGCGTTGAATTGGACCGCCCCCGGTCGCGCCGAATTGGTTGCGACGGAAGGGAGGCAGGCGGGGATCGTTCTCGTCTTCCTGCTTATCGAAGAAGTTGCGGGCGTCGAGCGCGCTGTTGCGCAGATAGTCATACGCGCTACCGTGGAATTCGTTGGTGCCGGACTTGGACACGGCGTTGAACACGCCGCCCAGCGCGCGACCGTACTGCGCGCCGAAGGCGTTGGTCAGCACTTGGAACTCTTGCACTGCTTCAAGGCCTAGCAGAGCGCCGGAGGGTCCGGCGGGAATGTGCCGGCGGTGATCGCCGATCAGTCCGCCGTCGAGCAGATAGGTGTTGTCTTCGCCCCTCATGCCGGAGATGCTGATACGTTTGCCGTAGCCGTTGTAGGCCTCGCCGCCCGCCGTGTTCGATTGCGTAACGCCAGGCTGCAGTAGAATCAACTGGCTGAGGTCGCGGCCGTTCAAAGGCAGCTCGCGGATGGTGGAGCTTTCCACCGTGTAGCTGACGGTGGCCTCGGTGGTCTGCACCAGAGCGGCTTCACCGGTGACTTCAATGGTCTGCGAGACCGCGCCGACTTGCAGATGAACGTCCACGGCGGCTTCGCGACCGACGGTGAGCACGATGCCGCTGCGAATCTCCGTCTGGAAACCTTCCTTCACTGCGTTTAGCTTGTAGTTGCCAACCGGCAGCATTGGAGCTACATAACGCCCAGTGGCGTTGGATTCCACAACGCGAACAACTCCGGTGCCTTCATTCGTAATTTCAATCTTGGTATTCGGCAGGACCGCGCCGGAGCTATCCATCACCACGCCGGAAATAGTTCCGGTGGTTACCTGCGCATAGGATGCCGCAGCCATCAGTAGCACCACGCTCATTGCCAGCCAGATTCGCAAAGTACGCATATTCACCCTCCCCTGACTCATTTCGACTCGTCCAGTTTCTATCCTCAATTGAATGGAGAACCTCCGGTTACTGAATGGCTTTCAGAAGCAATCCAAAGAGGCCCACAAAAATAATGCCCTCATCCGTAAATCCTGTTGGCCACCGGATTTCCTCAGCCCGCGAGGAAATCACCCGATTATTCTCTAGATAGACCCTAACTCTAACGAAACATTATTACTTTGGGTTAAACAAGTCAAGCGGCATATCATCCATTATCGGTCTAAATTGGAGGAATGCCTATGATTCAATTTATGCGCTTGTCATGGACTGGTTGGTTGCTGGTTCTTTGCCTGGCGGGCGGCACGCTTCAGGCCCAGCCGCTGGCCCAGTCGCTTGTCCAGACGCTGCGCGTGGGCGTGATTAGCGAGTCCGCCAACAACTGGCCCATGTGGGTGGCCGAAGCCAACGGCTACTTCCGCGAAGAAGGTCTGGATGTGAAGGTGGTGGTCACCGGCGAGTCCATCAAGCAACTCGATGCATTGGCCAGCGGTGAGTTGGAGATCACGCACCAGGCCGCCGACCACTTCGTGAAGTCGGTCGAGCAGGGCCGGAACTTCTTTGTCTTCATGACCATCTCGCGGCCCATCTTTGATTTCATCGTAACGCCGGGCATTCGCAACTACTCCGACCTGCGCGGCAAGACCATCGCTCTCGATCAACTCACCACTGGCTATTGGCTGCTCTATCGCAAGGTGCTGGCGCAGAATGGCCTCAAGCCGGGCGATTACGTGATTCAGGGGGATTCTGGAGGGCCGGAGTTTCGCCTGAAGGCCGTGATCGAGGGTCGCGCGCAGGCCACTTACATGAATCCGCCGGCGAGCCTCGAAGCCGTTGCCGATGGTCTCACCCGCCTTACCAGCCTGGCCGAGCACTTCCCCGATTTCCCCGGCTCCTCCGGCGGCGCGCGCCGCGATTGGGCCAAACAAAATGAAGCCACGCTGGTGAAGTATCTGCGCGCCTACATCCGCGCGGTCGATTGGCTGCTCGACGCCAGCAATCGCGATGAGGCCATCGCCATCGCGGCGCGGCGCGTAAAGATCGATCCGAAATCCTGGCCGGGAAGTTACGATGCTTTCGTGAAAACGGGATTGATACCGAAGGCGGCCATCAGCCGCTCAGGTTTCCAGCAGGTGCTGGAATTGATGGCAGAGAGTGATCTGCTCAAACCGCCGCTGGCACCCATGGAAAAATATGCGGATACTTCCCATCAGGAAAAAGCAGCAGCCAGCCTGATGGCGAAATAGTCGGATTCGGCAGAGTTATTTCTTCGCGGCCATCTCCAACCGGGCCAGCTCCGCGTCAATAATCGCGACGAACTCCTGCTGGGGTCGCGCGCCGTTGAGCGGGATGCCGTTGATGTAGAAAAATGGCGTACCGGGAATGGCCAAGCTCACTCCCTCGCGGAAATCAGCCTGTATCGGCTCACGAAACTTACGAGTCTCCAGGCAGGCGCTATACTGCTCCATATTGATCTTCAGCATCTCCGCGTAGCTGAGAAATACGCGGCTGCCGGTGTCATCCTGATTCTCGAAGAGCAGATCGTGATACTCCCAGAATTTGCCCTGCTCCTGCGCGCAACGCGCCGCATCGGCAGTACCGGGGGATCCATCATCATCGCCGCCCGCCTCGCGTAAAGGCAGATCACGGTAGGAGTGCTTCACTTTGCCTTCGTACTTCTTTAGCACTTCCTTCACCGTGGTATACGCTTGCAGGCAGTAGGGGCATTGAAAGTCAGAGAACTCCAGAATGGTAATCGGCGCATCGGGATTACCACGAATGCGTTGCATATCAATGTCCACCGGCATACGCGGCGGCGAGAGCAGCAGCATCACGCCCGCCTTGGCGCGCAGTCCGGCAAAGTATTCGCCCCGCGCTTCGCCCAAAAACTGTTGCAGCAATTGCTCGCGGACATGTTCCTTCGTGACGTTCCCGCCGCCCTGAAACATCATTTGCACGAAGTTGTCTTCCACTTCTTCATCCGTTGGCGGCTTGATCTTTGAATCGGCCTCGCGCTTGAGCAACTCGTCTTCTTTGATCCCTATCCGATCCGCCTCGGCCTTTAGCAATTTATTGTTGATTACATCGTCCAGCGCCTTCTTGCGCACCGTGTATTCCTGCAACTGCAACTTATAGACCTGCGGGCGGACCTGGACCTGGAACTCCTTCTCGAAGACCGGCTCCCCAGCCACCATAGCCACCGGAATGGCGCTGGAGGACTGGGCGTATGCAGTCGCAACACTGCCACCGTGCCAAAGCCCTACGGCAAACGCCAAAACCATCACCGATCCCATCAAGCAATTAGCGATTCCTATAGTTCTGATTTTGGAAATCATGGCCGAGTGACTCCTTGTCCCTGCTCCAATACCTGCGTGCACCTGCGCCTATTGTAATCCGCTTCCCTACTTTCACCAACTCACAATACGAGTGGGATTATAATGAATGGGATTGCCGCACCAGCCCAGACGCAATCCTGAGATGGGTGTTCATCACATGTCACAACTTGGTCTGCATGGCAGTATATTACTGTCCCTGTTCCAGCATGTCTACCGAGCCGGTTTGAGCCTCGCATGGTATCTCTCCGTGCTGTTCATTGTTCTCGCCGAGGCCCATGCGCAGCAGATGGTGCGCGTGCCGCAGGAGTTGGTGCAGTACCCCGACCTGATTATCCACAACGCCAAGATTGTCTCGATGGATGATCCGCAGGTGAACACTTCGGTGGGCCGCGTCTATCAAGCGATGGCTGTGCGCGGTGATCGGATACAACAGCTGGGAACCAACGCACAGATACTCGCTTACGCCGGTCCACGCACGCGCAAGTTTGATCTGAAGGGGCGCACGGTTGTTCCCGGCCTGATTGACACGCACAATCATCTGCATGACATCTACGTCGGCGAATGGGCGCGCAAGCATCCTCAGGAGATATTCACTTACCGCAAGCAGTTCACGGTGAGCGGTCGCAGCTTCGACGAACTCACGGCGGGGATTACGGTGCTGTTCAAAGACAATGCTCCGCAGCTCAAGCCCGGCCAGTGGATCACCATTGACCTGCCCGGCCCCAAGAAGCGCGGCATCGGCAAGGAGTTTATTTCAGCAAAGCATATCACGCGCGCAAAGCTTGACAGCATCGCGCCCACCACGCCTGTCTATATTGAATCTGAAGGCGCGTTCCTGATGAACACCGCGGGCCGCGACGCCTTCCTAAAACTGTTTCACGTCAAACCGACTGATGAGAATGAAGCTCTTGCGCTCACCACGCCGCAGTTCAGCCGCGCGCTGCTTACGGAGATATACTTTCGCCCGCGCGTCCCACTGATGGCCGACATACTTGAAGACGGTCTCAACCACTTCTCCGCCCTGGGATTCACGACGTTCAGCTCGCACTCCACCGGCTTCCCGATTCACGATGGCTACCTGATGCTATCGCGCCAAGGCCGCCTCCCCGTGCGCTACGCCTTCACACACCGCTTCTGCCAGATGACCTCCGCCGACATCGAAGGCTGCTTCTTCCGCCTCGGCGACGCCGCGGGTCTCGGCAATGACACTATGTGGAACATCGGCGTAACGCTCGGCGGCTTGGACACTGACCCGCCCAACTTCTGCAGCACCATCGCCGCGCCGCCCGAAATCAAAAAGTTGGAGCTGTGCCGCACCGTGCCCGGCACGCACTACTACGACTCCATCTACACGGCGCTGCGCTCGCGGCTGCGCTACGTGATTAATCATGTGAAGGGCGACAAGAGTCTCGACATCTTCATGGACATCGTCGACAAGGTGATGGCCGATGATCCCAGCATCACGCTCGATTATATTCGCTCGCTGCGCATCACTTCAGACCACTGCGGCTTCTATCCCCGCGCTGATCAGATTCCGCGCATGGCGCGTTTCGGCATGGCCTTCAGTTGTGGGGCTTCACAGATTGAAGACATGGGAGCGTACCTGCGCATCTATGGCGAGCAGTACGCCGACCGTATCACGCCCATCCGCAGCATGATCTCCGGCGGCCTGATGGTGGCCAATGAAGGCGGCGGCAACGGCATGGAAGCGGCCGTGCCCACGGCGTTCGCGCGCTACTACCCCTTCATCACGCGCAAGCGCTCCGATGGTTTCGTGGTTGCCCAGAAAGAGGCTGTGGATCGCGTAACGCTGATGAAGATGTCCACCGTGTGGGCCGCGCCCTACTTGTTGCGCGAGAAACAGATCGGCACGCTGGAGCCGGGCAAGCTCGCTGATTTCGTGGTGTTCGACAAGGATTACTTCACCATTCCCGAAGGCGAGATTCCCAGCGTGATTCCATTGATGACCGTGTTGGGCGGTAAGATAAGCGTGTTACGTGAGGAGTTGGCGCAGCAGTTGGGCATCGCGCCCGAAGGGCCGCAACTCCACTTCCGTTTCGACCTGCCCGCGCGTACCATCGATCTGCAGCAACTGCTGGAACTCAAGGAAGAGTTCTAGGGGTGCTCCGCATTATTCCATAGTCGTCATTCCGAGCGCAACGAGGAACCTGCTTTTGCATTTCATGAGGAAGTATGGGAAAGCAGGTTCCTCGCTTCGCTCGGAATGACGACCTCAAAGTAACAGGGTCACTCAGACACCCGGCTCAGATCATCATAGAAGCCGGGATACGACACCACCGCCGCGTCCGCGTCCTTAATGCGCGACTCGCCCTGCGCTACCAATGCGGCAACGGCAAAGGCCATGGCGATGCGATGGTCGCCGAAGGAATCGAGTTCGGTTCCTTGCAGCGTCTGCTTGCCGGGAATGTTGAATCCGTCCGGCAGCGTTTCTATCTCGGCGCCCATGCGACGCAGATTTTGTGCGACGGTCTCGATGCGGTCGGTCTCCTTGATGCGCAACTCTTTCGCGTCGCGCAACTCCAGCCCGTCTTGCGTCTGAGTTCCCAGTATCGCCAGCACGGGTATCTCGTCAATCAGGCCCGCCACCATCTCGCCCTCGATGCGACCACCCTGCAACCTGGCATTGCCCTCACGGCTGACGTGTAAATCGCCGATTAGTTCGCCGCTGACCTCGGAAAGATTCAGCATCTGAACCTTTGCGCCAAGCGAGGCAAGAAAATCGAGCAGCTCCGTGCGCGTCGGATTCAATCCCACGCCTTGCAGATAGAGATTGGAATCAGGCAGCATCAGCGCCGCGCACAGGAAGAACGCCGCCGAAGACAAATCCCCAGGAACCTCCAAGCGCTGCCCATAAAGCAATTGTCCGCCGCGAACCATCGTCCGGCGCGGAGCGCGTGCGATGGCCGCACCGAACTGCGTCAGCGCGATCTCGGTGTGGTCGCGGGTGACAACCGGCTCGCTAACCGTCGTCTCGCCTTCCGCCAGCAACCCCGCCAGCAGCACCGCGCTCTTCACCTGCGCGCTGGCAACGGGAAGCAAATAGTCGATGCCGCGCAGCGCAGTTCCTTCTATCGCCAGCGGAGGAAAGTTGTCGTTCGTGGCCTGGATTTTCGCGCCCATCTGCGCGAGCGGGTACATGATGCGGCGCATCGGTCGCCGCTGCAGAGACTCATCGCCGGTGATCACGCTGCGGAAATTCTGGCCGGCAAGAATGCCGCTCAACATGCGCATCGTCGAGCCGGAGTTGCCAGCATCCAACGTCTGCGCGGATTCCGTCAGGCCGCGCAAGCCGCGACCAGTGATCACAATATCTTCGACAGTCAGGCCATCAGCGGTCTGCACAGGTTTGCGCTCGACACCCGCGCCCAGTTGCGCAACGCAGGCCAGCGTGGAGGCGCAGTCCGCTCCGGGCGCATAGTTGCGGATGCGCGTCTCGCCTGTGGCAATTGCGGCAAGGAGGCCGTAGCGATGCGAAATCGATTTGTCTCCGGGCAGCCGCAGCGCGCCGGACAGCGTCTTCGAAGGTTTAATCACTCGTTCCATCTTTTTAGTTTACCCCGAATGGGAGCGCAGGAAATACCATTACACTGCCATCCGGAGCCCTGCGAAGTATCTGCATTTCGCCAAATGGAAGGCCACAGCATATCCGACGCTGCACTCAGGATGAGAGTGCGTGGGGGATGGGACCGTACCGTTCAGAGCTATCGCTCACTCAATGGACTGAGTTATCCTATTCACTTTACGAGTATTCCACCACTACACAATGCCATCTTCCGCAATTAATTCTCCGCTGACCACAGGCAGGGCAACGCTGGAGCGTCATCATTGGCACATTCTCTTCGCCAGCCTGTTCGGACGCTTCTTCGACGGCTATGAAACGTTCATCCTTTTCGTCTCACTGACTCCGGCACTGCGCGACATTCTTCCAGCGGGACAGATGGCCCACGCCGCCGAGTACGCGGGCATCATCTTTGCCGCCACCATGACGGGCCGCTCCATCGGCGGCATGGCCTCCGGAGTACTCGCTGACTACATCGGTCGCAAGCGCACCATGCTATGGAGCTACTTCATCTACACCATCTCCACACTGCTGACTGGTTTTGTCGATCACTGGGGATGGCTGGCGTTTACGCGCCTGGCAACGGGCATGGCGCTCGGCGGTGGGTTGGGGCTGGGCGCGACACTCATCGCGGAGTCCTGGCCTGAGGGAATGCGCTCCAAGGGACAGAGTTGGATGCAATCGGCGTTCGGCGTCGGCGGCGTGCTCGCCAACATGCTCTGGTTTTTTCTGGAGCCCATCACCGGCGACGCAGGATGGCGCTGGCCATACTTTCTCGGCGCGCTGCCGGGGTTCTTCCTGCTGGCTTACACGAAGCGCAATGTCCCGGAGTCCGAGCGCTTCCTGGCCAAGATGCACCAACGACAACAGATGCGCAGCAGCGCGGCCAGGAATATGCCAGATCAAGGCAATGCAGATCAGAAAATCATGCGGCAGTTCACCATGGTGGCTTTGTTCCGCCAGCCCGAACTGCGTAGCCCGCTCATCAAGTGCATGATCATGTCTTTCGGAACAATCGTGAGTTACTGGGCTGTCTCGACGTGGATACCCGCCTACGTCGAGTCGGTTACACGCGCAGGCGGACACACCAGCGTTCATTGGGGATCGCTCGCGGGCGCGGCCTTCGCCCTGGGAGCGATACCGGGCTACCTCGCGGCATCCTATCTAGCCGACTCCATCATCGGGCGCCGCGGCATGCTGGCGTTCTACTTTGGCGGTTCAGTGCTGAGCACCTTTGCTGTTTATCTTTGGGCCAGCGAGCCATGGTCGTTAATGATCGCAACTTTCATTCATGGGTTCTACACGCAAGGCCAGTTCGTCTGGTTCGCCATTTACCCGCCCGAGCTGTTCCCCACGGCGGTGCGTGGCTCAGCCTTAAGCACCATCTTCAATGTGTCGCGCTTCGTCTCGATTCTCGGGCCGCTATTCGCCGGCGTACTCATCACCAGATTGGGAGGCTACAGCGTGACGGCCAGCCTGTTCGGACTGCTGTACCTCGTGGCCCTCGCCGTAGTCCCCTTTTCACCGGAGACGCGCGGCAAACCGTTGCCGAACTGATCACCGCTTGGTGTTCACGAATGGTCGCCATCGAAACATATTCGCGCGTCTAATGCCCTGCCATGAGCCAGCCATTTCATCTCTGGCAACAAGCGGGTGCCGCGAGGACTGAATTGCGCGAGGAATGCAGACTGGACCGGGAGACGGTCAGCGCACGTGGCTGCCCGTCTCCCGCTGTTCCTTGAGGAATTAAGTAAGATCAGGAAAACGAATTAGGAGCAATTTGTCCAGGGATCATACGGGGCTGTTCAGAAAATGCATGGCACGCTCAACAGACGCCTCAATGATGTAAATCATGCAGCCGGGACCTCCGGGCTGCCAGGCATGAAGGCGACCACGGCGCAGCCAGGAATAGATCGCACCCGGACTCTTGTGGAGTCGATAGGCCGCTTCTTTTACGGTGAGATGCCGGACCTGGGTTTGATCCTGCGTATTGCTGACCGACGCAGGTTTCACTGCGTCTGGCTCTTTGCGAGGTTGGACGGAAAGTGCTAGGGGGTTCAGAGCAGATGGGCTGGCGGTTGCCCGTGAGCGATGCGAACCACGATGGTTAGCACGCGATGCGACAGAACGAATTAGGGGGGCACTGGTTGGGTCTTTTCTGACTGATGTTAAACGCATAAAATGACCTTTTCCTCCGAGTTGTAAAGCTGTCAATTTCTTGCCTTGGATCGGCAACCATGAACAACTATCTACGGCAATCAAGTCCTCCTTTCAATATTTGTCCAAGGTGAACGAGTCCATATCTATCAATCAGAATGCGGCAAATCGCAGATTTCCAATAAGCCGCGTCCGATGTCAGGTAGTCTGGGGAATCGGAATAAGGAAATACCTTACAAGGTATTTTCTTGTTCTTGGATGTTCCCCGTTATTTCACCTCGGCATCACACACATACGTAAGTTAGCTGGTTAGCTCTGGGAAACAAGATTCGCAGATCCAAGCAACGATGGAATTTGACCACGATGCCATTCTTATCCAGCATTGAGACCGCTATCACACTCTCAGAGGCACGGCTAATAATCACACTACTCAAAACCAGAATACTGAAAATTAGCACCATCTAATGATGGTTATGGGTTCCGCTTTGCATCACAAGCAATAGCGGATATCTATTTGATTTCATTAGGCTGAGCTACGCAGCGCAGAGGTCCCTCTAGTGACGGACTGCTCAGTATTGTAAGCAACCATCCCAAGGCACTGGAATAATCGGTAGCCGATCCACAATATCTTGAGAGGGGATTCAGACAAACTTTCTAGGAAGTGTTCCCATAAGCCGCAAGAAACTCACGTTGAGCAGCGGCTCGAGATTGACACGCATTTCACGGAGCTACGATTCGCCGCTGCTACGTTCGCGCAGAGACGGCAACTCCGTTAATGGCGAAAGAAAACTGCTCGCGCGGAAGCCATCACGATCAATGCGGCCCCGAAAGTGCAAGCGATGGTAGCGCCGGTGGGCAGATCGATCGCCAGCGACAAGTAAACTCCCAAGGCAGAGACTACCGCACCCATCGTCCAGCCAATCGCAAGGCGCTTGCCGATGCTGTCGGTGAACAGAATCGCTCCGACTGAAGGCACGATTAGGTAACAGAATACCAGCAGAACGCCCGCGATGGAAACCGAAGACGTCACGACGATGCCAAAGGAAACGTAGAACAGAAAATCCCACCAACGCACTGAAATTCCATCGGCCTGGGCTTTGCGGGGATCCATCGAGATGGCCAGAAACTTCTTGCGGAAAATATAGTGAAACACTCCCACGCCCGCGTAGAGCAAAGCCGTATGGCCTACTTCCGGCCAGGAAACAGTCAGGATATTTCCCACCAGCATGTCTTTGAGATGCTCGGTCTCGCCGACGGCCTTGCTCATGGCCAGGATGGCCGCCGCGGACGACACCGCGTAGGTAATCCCAATTATGGCCTCCTGCGGAATTCGTCCGGTCCGGCTCTTCACGGTGGAGAAAACCGCCGCGCCCAGAAAAGTGAAGATGAGGCTGAACCAGTAGGCACCGCTGCCATGCGCGTCCAAGCCATATAGAATGGCTATAGTGGAACCCAGCGCGGCGATCTGGGCCAGCGCGATATCCACGAAGATGACACCACGCTCAACCACGTGCACGCCCAGATAGGCGTGAATACCCGCCAGGATTAGGCTGGCTACAAACGGTGCTGCCAAAAACATGAGCACATCCACAGGACTCTCCTCTTGTTTTCGCCCATCACTAGCGCCCCAGTGCCATCTTCAGCAGCCGAATGTTGTAATCGAATAGTTGCAGGTAATCCTTCACTTCCGGAACCCCGCCCACCGAAGGCAGCATGACGAGGACTTTTGCGCCGGATTGTTGCGCGATGGCGTTCGGCGTTTTCAGGTCGAAGTAAGGCTCCACCAGGATCAGCTTGATCTGATCTTTCTTCATTTGATTAATCAGCGCCAGCGTATGGGCCGGGGTTGGAGGGATGCCCGGCTTGGGCTCGACGTATCCCACCACCTCAACTCCGAAGTGATTAACGAAGCTTGGCCAGGATCTGTGATAGGTGATAACCGCGGTTCCCTTTAGCGGTGCCATCTCCTGCAGCCAGCGTTTATCGGCCTCCTGCAAGCGACGGTCAAAATCCTGGAAACGCTGCGTGAAGTAGGCGGTGTCCTCGGGATCAAGTTGCGCGAATCGCTCCGCGATGGCTTTGGCGATGCGCCGTCCGTTTTCCGGATCGAGCCAGTAATGTGGATTGCCCAGCGGATGCACGTCACCCATCGCGCGCGACACCTGCCCGGACGGCTTATCAAGGACGGCCGCCGCTGCGGAGGCATCATGGTACCCTGCTCCACCGGGCTGAATGCGCGCGTTCCGACTCTGCGTGATGAGTGGCGGGAGCCAGCCGGTCTCCAGATCGAGTCCCACCACCAGCAGCACGTCGGCCTTCAGTAGCTTCAACAGAAAGCTCGGCTTGGCCTCCACGAAATGCGGGTCCTGATAGCCGCGAGCAATGGAGTCCACCACCACGTGCTGCCCGCCGACTTCGCGCGCCAGCGCCGCCAGGTCCTCGGTGGTAGTCATTACATTTAGATTTTTCGCGGCTGCTGGGGAAACCGCAAATGCAGGCACGAGCAGCGCCGCCAGCACCGCCACCGCGCTTCTCTGTACGAACAACCGTTTCTGTTTCATGAGTACTCCTTATAAAAAATATCGACTAAAACGGGTGCGCGCCGTGCGCCCCGATGTTGAACTGGAACTGGAATAGAACCTCGTTCGCCGTGGTCCCCTCGCCGTAGCGAGTACGCCGGAGCTGTCCGCGAATCTGACTGAACTCGCTCGGCCAGTACGTTAGCACCAACGACTGCGCGCTATCGTGCATCGCGGCATCGCGAGCCCGCTCCGCCCAATCCACTCGCGCTCCCGTAAACCAGCGGCGCGCGAGCTGGTAATCGGCGGAGGCGTAGAAACCGAATGCGCGCTGCGTCCCTAATTCTTCCTGACGTCGGCTCCAGACCGCCTCCGCCCGCGCAATGAATGAATGATAGATGGCGCGGCGCAACGGCTTCCAGTGCAGCGTGGCGTCGAAGCCCGTCAGTTGCGTGTGAAAATCCCTGCTCAGGTAGCCGCGCGCTAAAATGCAGGGCGGAAAGGCGACGCTCACTCCATCGGCACCGGGCTGGCCGCCTGACACACCACTTCCATCTGGGGCGAAAGTATCCGTCCCATCGAAGTAGCAGGACCACCAATTGTTCTGATCATTGTGGCCGCGCGCGTAGGAACCAGCCACCTCCAGATTGGTGGATTCACTCAGGTCTTTGTAACTGCGCAGGCGGTAGATGCTGCTCACATCGCTGCGACGGCTGGACTGGAATAGCTCTCCTGAATTGCCCTGATAGAGTTCTGCGCTTCCTTCCAGAAATAGTCCGGCGGGCGCGGGCAGAATGCGGCTGATGTGCAGGCCTTCATCGACGATGCCTTCGTCTCCACCCAACAGGTTGGTGGAGATCAACGGGCGATCCACCCAGGGCAGCAGGTGATTGTGGAGCGGATTGAACTTGCCGAAATTCGAGCGCATCCTACCCACTTTGCCCAGGAACCCGCCCGGCAGCGCCGTGAAGGTAAGGTAGCCTTCCTCGATCTCCGCTCCCTCCGCGCCAATGGCCACGAAGAAATCAGCACGGGCATACGGATCAACCACCGCCTTGAAGGCAAACTCACTTTCGTGAAGAGATAAGGCAGGGACGGGAGCGAGGGGATTTCTCCCCGCCGCGCCGATGAAGTTGCCGATAACCCCGATGTCGGGATTTAAGACTTTCGCCATCCCGCCCGCACCACCGAGAGCCGGCGCGGTAGACTCAGGAGCCTGCGACACTGCCTGCGCGGCGGCAATCTCCGTCGCCGCACTTGCCGGAGTCGCCGCCGCGCCCGAAGCCTCCAGCGCGGTTTTCAGTGATGCCACCACGGATTCGAGCGAACGGATGCGCTCTTCCAGCGCGCGATACCGCTCATCCGCGCTTACCGTTTCCTGTCCCCATAGAAAAGATGGACTCATAGCAATAAGACAAACACATGAGATAAGTAATCTCCGCATGATTCCTCCCGATTCGGGCAATTTTAGATTTTAGATTTGAAGGTCGGACGAGATCAGGATTCGAGGGACGGGGCGCGACCGGGATGCATGATGCTCATTGATGAGCCGCTCAACTCAGTCAGCGAGGACAGCATATGGCTTCGCATTTCACTTGGAGCGAGGTAACCTTCCGAAACGACGACTCCCGGAAAATGATGATGGTGAAACGGATCATTCGAGTGCCCGGGAATAGGGCAACCCGATTCACTGGCATGAGGCGCGGCCAAGCCGCCGACAAGCTGCGTTGCTGCCTGGAGATCATCCTCGGGTATGGCGAAATAGGATTCGCCAAAATGCAGCCCTAAATCACTGATCAGCAGCAAGAGGAGCACGCTCGATGTGAGTTGGCGCATCGAGATGATTCGGGTGATCTGGCACAGTGTCCGCTTCGTCATAATTTATCTCGAACCCAACAGGCTCAACCAGCATTCGGTGAGCACTCACCTCATGATAATCACTCCAACTGCTTTCCGCACATTTTATTCTTTCGCAGTAGTGGGGCAGTTTGAAACTTACCGGCAAACTTTCTTCTAGCCCAGGCCTTTAGGCCTGGGTATGCGGTGCGGGCAGAAATAGAGCCCCCTTCAGGGGGCTTCGCACAGGGAGACTGTAGGACATATTGAGATCATCGCAGCGCAAGCCCCGTAAACGGGGCTAAGCAATACTAAGGGAATCGCCGACCCAGGCCTAAAGGCCTGGGCTAGAAGAAAAGGAAATTCATACCGA
>SHUM01000013.1 GCA_009691245.1 Acidobacteriota bacterium
AGATATTCTAAGCAACAATGCGCGCAAGGCCGCGCCGTACGGCAGGATGGCCATCAAGAAACTTCCGCGCCGCGGATACTCCCGTTCGCCGATCAGTGACACCAGCGAGCGTCAATGTCACATAACCCTCTTGCGCAAGACGGCGCGCCTGGGCGCGGTGGCGCTCGTCTAGTTGTGCCTCGCGTGAATAGATGAGGATGGCAGGGCATAGCCTGGCGATGGCAGGACGGGCCAAATACACCGGGAGCGTCGCACCCAAGGCCGGTATTTTGATCGTGCGAGTGACAATCTCCACCGACAGGTTTCCTTGCGCATTTGGCAGGAATGAATCGCTGGAACCCGCAAGAAGTTTGCCTGGGTCAGCCGCTGTCAGTACCAGTCCCAACGCCTGCCCAATCGTCTGCAATGCCCGGCGGCGCGTCCACCGACGTGGCTCTCGGGTTCCCTCGTCTCGATTTAGACTCGCAGTCATCTGGAATTGACTATTCATACAGGTTGCCGAATCACTGTTCGATACCGCTCCCTTCCAGCCGCGGAGTGGGCGGTAAACTAGGGAAAATATAGCCCACACTAGCTCAGCGCTAGGCAACAATAGATTGAGTTCCCTTCCTGTGGGTGCTAGTATAGAGCCAGTTCAGATCTATAGGGGAGGTCAACATGGAAGACAATAATTCCGGAACCAAATTTGTTTACTTTCTGACCGGCGTAAGCATCGGCGCGTTGGTAGGAATTCTGTTTGCCCCCAAGTCGGGACGCGAGACGCGCGAATACATCTCCAACAAGGCCGAAGAGGGTCGCGATATGCTGGCCAAGAAGAGCGCCGAGTATCGCGATCAGGCGACGGAATATTTGGAGCGCGGCAAGGGAGTCATCAGCCAGCAGAAAGAGCATCTGGCCGCTGCAATCGAGGCGGGTAAGACTGCCTATCGCGCCGAAAGCAAGGCCAACTCAGGCCACTAAGTGAGTCCGTTTCCGCTGCGACTCCCCCCTCGTAGCGCAATTTGGCAGCCTTCTCCGGTGGGCTTGCAGACTGGCTCATCCGGTTGGCTGTAAGTGTGAGTTTTCGACAGGAAGATCACAACAGGCGGGCATCCTTATGAACAACGCAATCTCGGGATCACTTGAGGGCACCATCTTGTTTCTAGCCACCGTGGTCGTCGCCGTACTTGTCGCGCAGACCATTCTGATGGCGTTGTTCGTCATCGCCTTCCGCCGGTGGTCCGACAAAACCTCCGCCAAGCTCGACGCCATCGCCAATGTCACGGTCCCGGCCGTTCAATCGTTGCGCGAACTGGTTGACGATAGCCGCCAGCGCTTCAACACCATCGGCGCGAATCTTGAAGAAATCTCTACGATGACCAGCAAGCAAGTACAACGAATCGACGGCGTGGTCAGTGACGCTTCCGAGCGCGCGCAGTATCAACTGGTGCGCCTCGACAGTCTGGTTTCTGACACCATCACCAAAGTGGAAGTTACGTCGGACGCCATTCAACGCGGCGTGGTGCGACCTGTGCAGGAGATATCCGCAATCCTGGCCGGCGTGAAAGTGGCAATCGACTTCCTGCGCCGCCGCAACCGCCACTCGATAGACCGCGCCACCCACGATGAAGAAATGTTCATCTGATCCGCCCGCTCACCAACCATCGGAACACAGTCCATGCCACCCACAACAAAGGACGCACTCTGCGCTCCCGGTGAGGATGTAGCCATTCTATTTGCCCGCGCCCCCGTGCCGGGCCAAGTGAAGACACGCCTTATTGACTCTGGCCCACAGCGTCTCAGCGCGGAGCAGGCCTGTGCGCTGCATGTAGCCTGCACCGGGGACGTAGCCGATCTATTGGATCGCGCTCTGCCTTCTGCTCGGAAATGGCTATTCTGGAGCAAAGCACCTAGCGCAGAATATCCGCTTGCCGGGCTACGATTGCCGTCGTCATTTGGCATCACGCTGCAATCAGGTCTCGATCTCGGCGAGCGAATGGGCCGCGCCCTGGAGCGCACGTTACGCAGCGAGGCGGCCCGCGTGCTCCTGGTCGGCAGCGACAGCCCGACTCTGCCGGAGGCATATCTGCAGAAGGCTCTTGAACTCCTTGGCACATCCGACGTTGTGCTGGGACCAAGCGAGGACGGTGGCTTTTACCTGATCGCCTGTCGCCGTTTTGATCGCGGCCTGTTTAACGAAGTCGAGTGGGGTGGCCCGGATGTCTCCGCGCGAACGCAGACCAACGCGCGACATCTGGGAATTTCTCTGGGGATACTACCTCGCTGGTATGACCTCGATCAGTGGTCTAACGTAGAGCGAATGATCGAGGAATCCCATGCGGGAGCACCGCTACCCTCACGGCTCGCCGAGTTCTTCGGTGCATCCAACACACAGTCGTCCTGAGCGAAGCGAGAACCTGCTGCTGATTTTCGTGGTGCGGGCAACATATCCTTCGCTGCGCTCAAGATGACATCAGAAAGGTACTATTAATTTCCTGGGAAGCCCTGAAGCCCAGCAGACTGCTAGAATAATCACGATGACACACTCCCTGCCCGAACATCCACTCTCGATTGATGACGAGTCTCTGCGCCAACTGCGCTCACTGCTGCGCCAGCCCGAGGAGCAGATTAGCCTGGCCGAGGTCGCGCTATGGATTGCCGCATGCGAGTACCCGCATCTCGACCGCGCGAAGTATCTCTCGCAACTCGATGCGCTGGCCGCACCGCTGCCCCCACACATCGCGGGCGAGACCGACCCGAACAAAAGCATCGCGGCCATCAATCAGCGGCTGTTCGTGGAAGAGGGCTTTCGCGGCAATTCGGAGGACTACTACGACGCGCGCAACAGCTATCTGAACGAAGTGATGGATCGCCACTGCGGCATTCCCATCATGCTCTCGACGATCTATCTGGAGGTAGCCAGTCGCATAAACTTCCCACTGGTCGGCGTGGGCATGCCGGGACATTTCCTGGTGAAGCACACCTATATCGACATCTTCATCGACCCCTACGAGCAGGGCAGCATCATCAGCGAAGCCGAGTGCGAACAGCGCATGCACAAGGCGCTCGGCAGGGAGATACCCTTTGACCGTGAGCTGCTCGCGCCCTCGCCCAAGCTGCGCACCGTGATGCGCATGTTGAACAACTTGCGCAACGTTTACGCAGGCACGCGGCAATTCACCCGCGCGTTGCGCATGACCGAACTGGCGTTGGCATTGAACCCGGAGTCTGGCGGCGAGTGGACGCTGGTGTTGGCGAACGATCTACGCCAGAAGGCCGGCCTGCTAATGGAACTGCGCCTCTACTCACCTGCGCTGGCCGCGCTTGAGCGTTATCTGGAGATCATCCCCGAAGCCGACGACGCAGCTGACATCCGTAAAGCCGCCGTGAACATTCGCCGCACCCTTGCGCAGATGAATTAGGTCCTCTGCAATTCTGCAATCGCCATCTACTCTCTCCCTATTCTCTTGAAAGCTCGCCGCGCCGGAGTGTAGAATCGGCCCTGGATTTCCGTGGCGGATATTGCGCTTGTGGCGGAGGGGAACATGGATCGACGCGATGCACTGCAAACGATGGCTGGAGCCCTGGCTGGCATGGTGGCAGCGGGTACAACCGCAGCCAGTAAGGCCGCTGCGCAATCAACCAACGCAACTGCTCCCTCCTTCACCACCACGCATATTCCCGATACTGAGTTGCCGGTGAATGTACTTGAATACGAGCCGGCCGCGCAGAAGCGTATTTCGCAGATGGCCTACGACTATGTGGCTGGCGGCGCGGGAGATGAGATCACGCTGCGCGCCAACCGAAGTTCGTTTGACCGCATTCGGCTGATGCCGCGCGCGCTGGTGGATGTGAGCAAGCTTGATACGAAGCTCAAGCTGCTCGGGCAGGACTTCGACTTCCCCATCATTCTCGCGCCCACCGCGTATCACAAGCTGGTGCATCCGCAAGGCGAACTGGCCACGGCAGCGGGCGCGGCGGCGGCGGGAGTCACTTACACGGTCAGCACCTTCGCGACTACTTCCATTGAGAAAATCGCGGCCTCCACGAAGGGCCGTCTATGGTTCCAACTTTACGTTCAGCCGGACCGCGACTTCACGCGCGACCTGATCCAAAAAGCCGAGGGACTCGGCTGCAAGGCGCTTGTAATTACCGTGGACACCCCGGTGCTGGGCGTGCGTGACCGCGAGAAGCGCTCGCGCTTCAACCTGCCGCCGGGGATCGAGCGCGAGAATCTGGTGGGCCTCGGCTCGCCCGCCGCGCGCGCGCATAGTCCCACGGAGTCCGCCATCTTCTCCGCCGCGCTCGATCCCACGCTCACCTGGGATGTAGTCAACTGGATACAGTCCATCGCCAAAGTGCCAGTGATTCTGAAAGGCATCATCAACCCTGCTGACGCGCGTCGCGCCGTCGAGCAAGGCGCGCACGCCATTCTGGTCTCCAATCACGGCGCGCGCAACCTGGACACTTCTCCGGCCACGATTGAGGCGCTGCCGCATGTGATAGAGGCTGTCGATGGAAAGATTCCAGTGCTGATGGATGGTGGCGTGCGCCGCGGGACGGACATCGTGAAAGCGCTGGCCATGGGCGCGAGCGCGGTGCTAATTGGTAGGCCCTATTTGTGGGCGCTCGGCCTGCAAGGAGCTGACGGCGTCCAGCGAGTGGTGAATATGCTGCGCACAGAACTGGCTGCGGCGATGGCGCTGTGCGGGACGACCAACATCAAGGAGATTGATAAGAAAGTATTGTGGCCGTATTGAGAACGCGCGACGTCAAACGCGTCACAGAGCCGCGACCGTCAGGAAGCGGACACGCACAACGGGCATCGGATGCCTGCGAATGTGTCCGCTCCCTGACGGTCGCGGCTCTGTCACACCGAAAATGAAGTCCCGCAGCCGCAGGTGCTCTTGGCGTTGGGGTTGTGAATCAGGAAAGTCTGCTGCATCAGGTCCGCCTTGTAGTCGAGCGTCATGCCATTCAGAATCTCCAGGCTCTTGGGATCAACGAAGACCTTCGCGCCATCCAACTCGTAAACATTGTCGGTGGGCCGCTGCGTCTCATCAAACAGAATCGAGTAGCTGAATCCCGAGCAGCCGCCGCCGAGTACGCCCAGGCGCAGACCCTTCAACTCCGGCTTGCCGGCGACCACATGCACAATGCGCTTGGCGGCGCTGGGTGTTAATTCAATCATTCATCCACCTCGTAAAATTCCGTATCAGAGCCCCGACCGCCAGGGAGGGGGCACGGTCAGTGGTCAGCAACATTCGGCGAGCGTGCCCCCTCCCTGGCGGTCGGGGCTCTGATACTATCTTGCCGACGTGGGCACCAGTTCGCGCAGGCTGGCGACGGCCTCGACCATGCGCCGCGCGACGTAGTCCACTTCTTCTTCCGTCGTGAATCGCCCCAGCCCGAAGCGGATGGTGCAGAGCGCATAACGTTCATCCACGCCGAGCGCCTCAATCACGTGGCTGGCCTTAATGCTACCGGACAGGCACGCCGATCCGCTGGAAAGTGCAATGTCATTCAGACTGAGCAGCAGCGTCTCGGCATCGAGATTCGCAAAGCTGATGCTCATATTGTTCGGCAGGCGATTGGTCTGGTGTCCGTTGACGACCACATCGCCAACGCCGCTGAGGATTGCCTGTTTCAACTTGTCGCGCAGCGCGGCCAGGCGCGCACCTTCCGCGGCCATTTCAATTTGATTGATGCGACAGGTCTCGCCCAGTCCCACAATGCCCGCGACGTTTAACGTGCCGCTGCGCACGCCTCCCTCCTGCCCGCCACCATCGGCGATGGGGGCGACAACATCACCGGGCCGCTCGCCACGGATATAAATTGCGCCGACGCCCTTGGGGCCGTACATCTTATGCGCAGTCAGAGAGAGCAGGTCAATGTTCATCGCGGCGACGTCCACGGAAACCTTGCCAACGGCCTGCGCCGCGTCCGTGTGCAGCAGGATGCCGCGCGCGCGAGTAATGCGACCGATCTCGGCAAGCGGCTCGATGGTGCCGACTTCGTTGCTGGCGGCGATCACGCTGACCAGCACCGTACGCGGAGTGATGGCGCGCTCGACCGCGACCGGGTCCACCATGCCGAAACGGTCAACGGGAAGAACCGTTACTTCAAAGCCCTGCGCCTCGGCGCGCTTGCAGGATTCCAGAATCGCCTTGTGCTCGATGGCCGTAGTAATGATGTGCCCGTCGCGACCGGCGTTGCGAGCTACCTGGTTCAGAACCACGCCCTTAATCGCAAGATTGTCTGACTCCGTCGCACCAGAGGTGAAATAGATTTCAGAGGGCTCCGAGTTGATCAGGCTGGCCACCTGCTGTCGGGCACGTTCGACAGCTTCGCTGGCCTTCCAACCGAACGAGTGGCTGCGGCTGGCGGGATTGCCGAAAACTTCAGTGAAATAGGGCGTCATGGCCGCAAGCACGCGGGGATCAATGGGCGTGGTGGCGTGATAATCCATGTAAATGGGTAACTGCATGGGAAGCCTCTGCATTGATTCTAACACAGGGGGGATTTATGGGAGTGCCCGGGTATTTCTTAGGATGGTTTAAGGGAGCCGCGACCGTTAGGAAGCGGACCGGCACGGCGATTGTCCGCGACTGCTGAATCGGTCCACTCCCTAGCTGTCGCGGTTCTGTTAAACCTAGGTCAGCTTCCACCAAAGCAAATTGCGCCAACGGCGAAGGTAATAGAAGAAGGCGGTAAGCATCAGGAACAGCACCGTAAACGGAAACGCCACCGCACGCAGAAGTATCGCCGCACCGTGCCGCAGGTTCACGCCCCAGCGCGCACCGAGAAACGCCTTCAGCGTGCCGCGATTTTCCCAGCTCAACCAGAAAAAGTCGGCATTTTCATTGACGATAATAACCTTGGCAGGAATCAGCGCGAGCGCCAGCGTCCGCCACAGGGACATCACCGCTTCGCCCGTACACAGAATGACCAGTACGGTGTAGCCATGGCGTCGGAACTTGCGTAGCAACCCAATCTTGGCGCTGCGCCCCAAATAGTCACCGACAGCGTACACTTGCGCGAAAGCCGGCGAAGCCCGATCAGGCCAGCAGGTTGCCAAGTGGTAAGGTGCATTCGGGTAGAGTCTCCGGAGGCTCCGGCAAGCGCGGTCGCTTATCTGCGGCGCGCCGCTTTCAATGATTAGGATGTCGCCCGATTGGGGAAACTTCTTGCCGAAGAAATACTTCATTCCTGCTCTCCCTTCCCTAATATTCGCAGCTAGTAGAAGTCCGAGCAGGAGAGGAAGAATCCACAGCGCGGGCAGACCATTTTGCAATGGATGTTCGATAGCGCCGCCGAGCAGTTGGGGCAAAAATCGGCGGGCACGTCGGCGGTGTCTTTAGCGGACCGGCCCAAAGCCGAAGTGGACTCAGGAGTCGCCGGGGACGGCACTGGCTTCTGGGGAAGAATGTAATGGTCCTGAATGGAGCAAGCCATGAAGAGATTATAGGCTATGTGCCGGTTTACCAAAACCCAAAATCCTGGATCCCAATTATTCCGGTTCCCGGCTCAGGGTGGGCCGCCGTTCGCTGCGCGGTACGACGAAGGTGCCGTCGTCCTTGCGCTCCAGGGCAACTTCCTGCATGGTGGGATTGAACGTCAGTGCGCGGTTCAACTCGAGAGTTAATTCGCTTCCTGGCGGCAAGTCGGCATTCTTGCCCCTCTTGAATATCCGCGCAATCACCGCCGCTGCAACAGCCGCGCCGGCGCCAATCGCAGCACCCTGCCCACCGCCCACATTAGCTCCGATAATGGTCCCCATGGTGGCGGCGGAGGCGATGCTGCGGACCTTGACGCCGTCCTTCCCAGATCCCTGGATAGTGCCTTCTCCGCCCAGTACTTCAGTGTTCTCGCCGGCCTTGCCGCCGGTGATGGCCGCCGAAAGCGGCAGCACATCGCCAGCCGGTGTGGTGATTTTTTCCGGCCGCAGTTGAATCTCCGCCTTGCCCGAAACACGCCCCGGCGCCTGCACACGAACAACCGTACCTTCGACTAGACAGCCATGTGGGAGCGCCTGCGTGTCCTCCACGAACACCGGCATCACCAGACGCGCTTTGAATGGATCGCCCGACTGTGCGTCCTGAGTGTTCAGATGGGTTTCCAGAACCACTTCAAGCACTGTCCCGGCAGGCATGGTAACCACCTGCGCGCGGGCCGGTTGGTCCGTAGCCCAGACCAGGGCGCTTACTACCGCCATCATCCATAGATGCTTCGTCTTCATCGGCTGCCTCCCTGGCGCAGGCTGGAATTGCATGTTCATACATATCATAATGCGCGGATCTTGCCTACGGTTGCCTTAACTATAGCAAAAACCACGGGAAAAACCCCGCGCCGTCCTAAAAATCAGGATGATACGGCTACCTGAGCCTTGCCGCCCGCGCTTTGGTAGCCGCTTCAAGCGCGTTTCTTGGCGTGGGCTTTTTCGCTATCCCGCCGAAAATCCTGAATACGCCGCTCCCGCATTTGCTAGAATAGCTATTCACCAACCTTGGACTAGTTGGAGTCATCGCCCATGTCAAACGTTACGACGAAGATTGAAGAAATTCTCGGTGTCGACGGCGCCGCGCTGCTCACGCACCAGTGCAGGACCATTTCGAAGGACTTGCTGCACCTGCCCGGTCCAGACTTCATCGACCGCGTGATGGTGGGCACGGACCGCCCGGTAGCGACGCTGCGCAATTTAGGATATTTGTTCAATCACGGACGCTTGAACGGGACCGGATACCTATCGATCCTGCCGGTCGATCAGGGTATCGAGCATTCCGCCGGAGCATCGTTCGCGCCCAACCCCATCTACTTCGATCCAGAAAATATCGTACGCCTGGCGATTGAAGGTGGATGCAATGCGGTGGCCACCACGCTCGGCGTGCTGGGCTCGGTCGCGCGCAAGTACGCGCACAAGATTCCGTTTATCCTGAAGTACAATCACAATGAGTTAATCTCCTACCCGAACCAGTTTGACCAGATCAAATTCGCCTCCGTCGATCAGGCGTTTGACCAGGGCTGCGTGGGCGTGGGTGCCACGATTTATTTTGGCTCAGAGGAGTCCAAGCGCCAGATACAAGAGGTTACCGAAACCTTTGCCTATGCGCATGAATTGGGAATGTTCACGGTGCTATGGTGCTACCTGCGCAACCCCGCCTTCAAGACCAAGGAAAAGGACTACCACGTTGCCGCTGACCTGACTGGGCAGGCCAACCATCTTGGCGTCACCATTCAAGCCGACATCATTAAACAGAAACTGCCGGAGAACAACGGCGGATATACCGCGGTAGCGAACTTTGGCAAGACCCACAAGAAGGTCTATTCCGAGTTAAGTTCGGATCATCCAATCGACCTGACACGCTATCAGGTGGCCAACTGCTACATGGGCCGCTCCGGGCTGATTAACTCCGGCGGAGCCTCGGGCGACAACGACATTCAGGACGCCGTGCGAACCGCCGTCATCAACAAGCGCGCCGGTGGAACAGGGCTTATCTCCGGGCGCAAAGCCTTCCAGAAGCCCATGGCCGACGGCGTAAAGATTCTCAACGCCATTCAGGACGTCTATCTCGACAAGGGCATTACCGTAGCCTAACTTCACAGGGCGATGTCTGCCGGAGATTCCCGCGTGGCCTCGCAACTCTCATCCACGAAAACCACTGCCTCGCCAACCACCACGGCGGCGCGCGACACGTTTCGCGCCGAGATCGAGCAGTGGCAGATGGGGCCGCTGTGGGAGATTTACCGCGCCGTGCTGACGCGCGAGCCGCAGCTACGCGAAGTGCCGTACCTGTGGCGCTGGAGCGTGGTGCGCCCGCGGCTGCTGCGTGCTGGTGAGCTGATCACCGCGCTCGAAGCGGAGCGCCGCGTACTGATGTTTCTGAATCCCAAGAATCCAGCTCGTATCGGCGCGACCGCCACTCTCTACGCGGCGGCCCAACTCATCCTACCGGGCGAGACGGCGCGCGCGCATCGGCACTCGCCCGCCGCGCTGCGCTTCCTCATCGAGGGGCGCGGCGCATACACGTCGGTCGAAGGCGAGAAAATTTTCATGGAGCCAGGAGACCTGATTCTGACACCGTCAGGTCAGTGGCACGATCACGGCAACGAGGGCAACGATCCGGTGATGTGGCTCGATGGGTTAGATATTCCCTTCACCGCATTTCTGAACAGCATGTTTCTGGAAGACGGTGCGGAATTGCATCAAGCCGTATCACTGCCTGCCAACCACTCGGAGACGCTCTACGGTCGCTCCTTGTTCCCCGCCGACTCTTCCGCCGGTGCGCGGCTTTCGCAACCGGGATCGGCATCGCCCGTGCTGGCTTATCGCTGGGGTGCCGCGCGCGAGGCGCTGGCGTTACTTGCCAAGAGTCAACCGCCTGATCCTTTCGATGGACATCTTCTGCGCTACGCCAACCCCGCCACCGGCAGCGAGGCGCTGCCCACCATGGGCTGCCGCATCCAGATGATACCCAAAGGTCTGCACACGCGCGCGCACCGGCACACCATCAGCACCGTCTACCATGTAGCCGAAGGCAGCGGCTGGTCGGTCATCAACGGTGTGCGCTTTGACTGGCAGAATGGCGACACCCTCGCCGTGCCGACGTGGTGCTGGCATGAGCACGTGGCGGAGACCGCCGACGCCGTGCTGTTTTCCATAACCGATGAACCCATCCTAAAGCCTTTCGGGCAGATTCGTTGGCAGGAATTCATCGAATCAGAGCATCAATCCGTGCAATCCAAATTCAGCGAATCCGCGATCTAACAAACCCGCCTCGCCAGCGAGCGAACCGGGTGGGACGAGCACGGTGTGCGGCGACTCGTGCATAAACCGCGCCGGGCGCTGGATTTGAGCGCCCCAGCCCGCTTGCTGACGAGCGCGGCTCTGTTACAGTAATCACATGGCCGCTGGTATCTATCTCAGCATTCCGTTCTGCCGGCAGAAGTGTACCTACTGCAACTTCGCCTCGGAGGCACGCGCCTTCTCTGCGCTGCCGTCCTACCTCTCTGCACTGAGCAAAGAAATAGCGCAGAGCTCCGCTCGCTGGGAGCAGGCCGGACTTCCGCGTTATGAAGGCGCGCCAGCTGACAGCATTTTCATGGGCGGCGGCACACCGGGACTTCTGAACGGTGGTCAGCTACGGAATCTGATTCTGTCCATCTCGGCGCGATTCTCCCTGGAGCCGGATGCTGAAATCACCATCGAGGCCAGCCCGGAAAATATAGGTTCCGAAGGAGGCGCCGAACGGGCCGCCGAGTGGGCCGCGGCGGGAGTGAATCGCGTCAGTATGGGAGTGCAGTCGATGGTTGAACGCGAGTTGCGCGCCGTCGGGCGCCAGCATACCGCCGCCACGGTAGCCGAGGCCTGCAACCATCTGCGGCAGGTGGGAATCTACAACATCAGCATCGACCTCATCGCCGGACTCCCGCACCAGACCGCAGAAAGTTGGCAGGGGTCCCTGGATGCGGCGTTGGCGTTGGGCGTTCCGCACATCTCCGTGTATATGTTGGAAGTGGACGAGAACAGCCGCTTGGGCGGCGAGCTGCTGCGCGCTGGTCCTCGCTACGGCGCCGGCGCTGTCCCGCCGGAAGAAGCGATCGTCGAATTCTATTTTCAAGCGATGGCGCGACTCAATAGCAATGGATATGAACACTACGAAATATCCAACTTTGCCCAGCCAGGACGGGCCTCGCGGCATAATGAAAAGTATTGGACCGCGGCTCCCTACTTCGGATTCGGCGTGGATGCCCACTCTTACGATGGCCACCACCGCTGGGCCAACACCGATTCCATTGACAGCTATCTGCAAGGCATCGAGAGCAACGCGCTCATTTTCAATGAGCCCCGCGCCTTGAGCGACACGGAACGTCGTGAAGAAAGATTTTTCCTCGGCTTGCGCCGCCGCGAGGGGATTCAGCTTGACCATCGGGATGTAGAGAATGCGGAGGTGACAGCACAGATTAATAGCTGTATTGCATCCGGTTGGGTTGAGCGTAATGAGGGAAGAGTCCGCCTCACCAATCAAGGTGTAGTTTTCTCAAACGAAGTTTTTGCGGGATTTCTGGGTATTGCCTGAGGAAAGGAGAGCAGAACAGGAAACCTGGAAATAGAAATACGGCACAGGAAGAAAGCGCGAGTACCTTAGTTTTCGCGGACAAACTCGTAGCGTTCGATAGTGGCTGCAATCCCCACATGTGAGGAGCTTCCGTTGCCATTCTGCGCGACACGCACAACCTTACCGATACACTTGATGCGCACCGGGCTCCCCTTGGTTAGCGGTTCGGGAAGAGTCATGAGGAACTCGACTGAGGTTCCCACACTCATCGGCGACTGGAAATCAAAGTAGATCCCGCTGGAGCTTACATCGCGTGTCTGCACTGTCTGCGCGCCGTTCTTGGCATTCTCCGGTCGGATGGAGACTGGCAGTTGCATCGGGAACCGACGGGCTCGGCGTTTGTCAGTGGCGTTCATGCAAGACCTCTCTGCCTGCTGTAATAATTTCTACTGCTACTTACACTTTCGATTCTCCGCTACACGTGGTCTTCACGCAATAGTCCGCTGGTCCTATTATGGGTAGGAGGTAACTAGTACTAATATCAGCTTGGAGCCCCTCGCCTAAATCTACGGAACCTTCAGTGGATCATCAACTTATCACTGCTTGAGTTTGTCATGTATCCATTTGCCGATCCAGTTTTCGTTTAATTGTCGCGCTGCTCATGCTGAGGGCAAATGGGACGATAGGCGCAGTTGCGGCAAGTCATGAAACCGGGCTGGGCGGGAAACGACTCGGCGGAAATGCGCTGATGTGCATCCTTGAATTCATCCTCTAGTGCGATCAACTCATCCGCGCTGCGTGAGGTGTGGAGAAGCTCCTGTCCGGTCAAGTTACACAGGGCGATGGCCTCCGGCTTGACGCCCAGCACCTTGCGGCATGCTTCAGCATAGAGCGTCAACTGACGCATCTCATCGGTTTCCTTCTGCGTCTTCGGCCGCCCGGTCTTGAACTCCAGCAACTCCACCTCTCCTGCTTCATTGCGATGCACCTGATCGATTCTGCCGGTAACGCGGCAGCCTCCAAACTGCATCTCGAAAGGCTTTTCCTGGTGCAGTAGCTTGATCTTCCGCTCTTTCCACGCATCACGGAGTTGCTTAAGCTGCGCCATCCCCTGCTCGCGATACTTGGCCTCCTGAAGCGAATCGTCCATCGATACCTTGTCCCAATGCTGATTCAGAATCGCTTCGACTTCGAGGTCGGATAAATCCTTGCGCATTTCGCAGACGAGACGAACCACTTCGCGCGCAGCGGCATGCATCACCGTCCCAAACAGCAGAGCGGGCGCGGCGGGAACGGGAATTTGCAGAACATAGCCAAAGTAGTATTTTAAGGGACAATCCAGGTAGCTTTCCAACTGCGAGATACTCAGTGACACCGGGCGGGTGGCATCCTCGCGCCGTGGGACCAGACCAAGCGGCAACGATTGCGTGGCAGCATTCACCCGATCCAATGCAGCGTGTAGAACGGGAGATACAATGGGCCGCGTCCAAACCAGATCGGAAGGCGGCACGTCCCGCAAGTCATCCACAAAAGGCGATGGCCGGCTGGCCTCATTCGACACGGTTACCAACGTCAGTGACTCACGAGCCCGTGTGAGTGCGACATAGAACAGCCTCCGCTCCTCTTCCAGATGATAGTCACCCGTGGGCAGCGCCCCTTTCCACAGCTCCTCCGGAAGCGCGATCAATGGCTTGCGATTCGCTGTTGGGATTGATCGGCGTACCAACCTCCAGGCAAACACATGGTCGAATTCCAGCCCCTTCGACGCATGAATCGTCATCAATTGCACGCGGCCCAAGGGATATTTACTTGCCTCCGCGGCGCCCCCGGAACTTATGCTTTCTCCGGCGAGTTCCCCGGCGGCGAACAGCTCCGTCTGTCCTCCGGCGGGCGCGGCCGGTTCACTGCGTCCGCGCTTTCCTCCCACCAAATTACGGGTGAACTCCGGTTCCTCATCATCCGGCAGAGTGATCCTGCCGCCTGCTTCCTCGAAGTAGCCAAAGTATTCGAGAAATTCCTCGAGCAATCCCGTCTCGCATTTTTCCTCATTCCATGTTTCGAAGAACTCCCGGAAAGTCTTCAGCGGCGTGCGCTCTGACTCCGCACGCGGAAGGCCGATATCGTCGGCCAGCAGAGGAAACCACGCTGCTACGCGCACCTCCGTCGCGCGCTGGCGACAGCACAGGAGAAACTTTGTAAAATCGTCGCAGCCCGTCCATGCCGCTTTTGACGCCGCCAGCGAAAGACTTATCCGCTCACGGCTGGCGCGCTTGCAACACTCCGCGAACACTTCGTCCGGCATATTCCAGCGCGAACTGCGAGCGAATGATCGCAGCACTCGCGCCATGCTAACACTGTCTTGCGAATCGCCGATGACGCGCAGAAACGCAATCAAGTCGCGCACCACGGGCAGATCGTTGATTGCCAACCCACGAATCGCAAACGGAATCCCCCGCTCACGCAATGCATTGACCAGCAACTGGCGGTGCGCGTGCGCGCGATACAGCACGGCAAAGCTGGAATAGTCGATGACCTTGTCTACGCCAGTGGAATTGGCCTGCGCCTCCGTGACAGAGCGCGCGATCTCGTCCGCCGTGTGGCGAGCCTGCGCGTGCTCGTTGGCAAACTCCCACACTTCCACCTGCGGTCCGGCAGGCCTGCTGGCAATGAGTTTTTTGTCCGGCAGATAGCGATTCTTATTGCGAGAGATTGCGCTACCCGCCACGGAAAGAATTTTGTCGGTGGAGCGGTAGTTGCGGTCCAGCACGACGCGCGCGTGCCCGGCGAACTGCTCGCGAAACTGATCGAAGCTGGCGAAGCTCGCCCCGCGAAACCGGTAGATCGCCTGATCATCATCGCCCACCACGGTGATGTTGTGGGGCTCCCCCGCCAGTCGCCGCAGCAGTTCGAACTGCGCCGTGTTGGTGTCCTGGAATTCGTCCACCAAAATGAAGCGAAACTCCGCTCGCAGGCGCGAGAGCAACTCAGGGGAGTCATCGAGTAGGCGCACTGCGCGTGAGATCATCGCGCCATAACTCAGGTAGTTCTGTTGCTCCTGCATCTCCTCCAGCAATTGATAGACGCGCGCCACCTCACGCTGGCGCTTGAGTTCGGCCTCGAACTCCGCCACCGGATCAATCACCTTCTTCGGCTTGCGTTGCTTGCTTCCAATCGCTTCTGGCTCTGCTAGTGCGAGGGGCGGACCCGCCACTGCCAAGCGGTGAACATAGTCATTGTAATCGCCCGGAGAAACGAGGTTGTCGTGGCAGCGCGATGCAAAATCGACCAAGTCGCTCAGGAACTGCCCAGGGTTGGATACTTTGAAGTAATGATCGAGATCCAGCTTATCGAGATTACGGCGCAGAAATATCCACTGATCAATCTTGTCGAGCGGGCGACTGTCGGTCTCGCTGCCGATCAGATCATTGCAAAACGAATGGAACGTGGAGAATCGCGCCCCTGCCGCGGCTGACCCGAAGCGCTCGGCAGCGCGCTGGCGCATCTCCGAAGCGGCTTTGCGCGAGAACGTCAGCGCCAGGATGTTCTCCGGCTTGAGGCCCTTGACCTCACTTAAAAGATGTCCGACACGCTCGATCAGCACACGCGTCTTACCCGTGCCCGCGCCGGCCACAATCAGCAACGGCCCTTCGCCGTATTCCACGGCCCGCCGCTGCTCGGCATTTAGTTTGATATTCGGCATGGGTCACCAATAATTGTACCGGGCGGAGGACAATTTTCGCGGTTAATTCCCGCTATATAATTCGAAAACGTAAGCCCGCGGTCGGCAGGCCTCCTACTCATGTAATTGTGTGTCCAAGCAACTCGGAATAGAGTGCTTTGTCCTGCCGCAAATTCGCTTGACATTACACGAACGCAGGCAGCTTAATTGTCAACGATAGGGGTCTGGAGCCCCTCCAGCCGTCGGCTTTGCCGCCGCATCACCGAAAGGAGATCACCGTGCGCGTACACATCTTCGGAATCACCCTCGCGTTTATCCTGGCCAGCGGCAGTTTGCATGCCCAGCAGAACCCTCTTATGGGCACCTGAAAGACGAATCCGGCAAAATCCAAGGTTTCCCTTGGCTCACCGGCTATTACGCAGGTGGCCAAATACGAGCCTGTTGGCGGTGGGGCCGTGAAGTACACGTCGGATCGGGTCGCCTCCGACGGCACGAAAAGTCGCATCGAATTCACGGCCTTCATGAACGGGTCACTGGCCCCCTACAAGGGAGTGGCGGGCCGCGACGCGATCAAAATCAAGAAAATCGACCCCAACACCTATGAGGTTTTCTACCTGAACGCCGGGCAGGTCGTTCAGATCAACTTCTGGATCGTTTCCCCGGACGGCAAGACAATGTCCACCGTCTCCACCGGCGTGGGTACCGACAACAAGGTTTATAGCCGCCTCGTGGTCGCCGACAAGCAATAGCAACATAGCGGATAGTTGGTAGCGTAGCCACGTCATCCCGGCTGGCTGGATTGCCGTGGCAGGTCATGCCGAATTCCGACACGGAACAAGATACCCTTGCTGTGCCGGAATCATTGCTGGGAAGGTGAGGATGGACCATCGGGAGATCGTGCTACGATCAAGTCATGGGTGCTGATCGCTTCAACGTGCCGCTCTACCGCCCTTTCGAAAAACTCATCTCCATCACGGTGCGTGGCAAGCAGATGCAGGTTCCGGAGAACCAGATACTGTTGCGCGCCTTTCAGTATCTCTGTCCCGAGACCATCCCTTATGGCCGCTATTGCTGGAACGAGGAGTGCCAGTACTGCCGCGTGGTGATCCGCAAGTCAGACAGCGACAAGGTTTCGCAGGCGCTCTCCTGCAAGCTGATGGCAGAAGAAGGTTTGCAAGTCATGGAACTCGCCCCCGAGCTGCAATGGAACCTGAGCCAGTTGTTTCAGGAAACCGCTCAAGACCCCATGCCTACGGACGAATAGCCAATCCGTCTACAAGTGACTCCTGTCCTTGCGAACCAGATTCCCAGGCAAATGCCGGAAAACTTTGCATCGTGGAGAACCCTGCTCTTCGATATAGATTCATGGCGCCGCCGTTGGCGTCGGTGGCGGTCAGGGTTACGGCCTGGAAGCCACGGGCGGCCAGCACGTCCAGCGCCCGCTGCAACAGACTGTACCCCACTCCAGCCCCCTGCTGTTCTGGGGAAACGCACAACTGGGTGATGTGCGCCACTCCCGGACTGACCACGCTGGTAAGCAACATTCCACACGGCTGGCCATCAAGATGCGCGAGGGGAGTCGCTTCTGGATCGTGCCCGCCGTCTCGATACGCCAGCAGCGACGCGGGCGGACAAAACTCCCCGCAGCCGGGATAGTGAATGATGTTGTCGAGAAAGCGTAATGCACCAGCCTGGGTGCGGTATTGGTCGCTGACCTCGCAGTCCACGTGCCCTGCGTAGGAACGCGTAATAAGATTCGCGGAATCAAGAAATTTTCCGGCCTCCCACTCGGAAATCACTAACCCGAAAGGCAAATGTGTGGCGGAGGCTGAGGGCACCGATGACAGCTTCAGCTTCAAAAAGCTACGTCCAAAGCAGGTGTACCCGCGCCCGGCGAACAGCGCGCGCACGGCGGGCGTATCGATGTGCAGCAACTGCGCCTCGATGCGTCGCACGCCGGGAATGGCCTCTAAAGTCTCCAGCGTGTGCGCGAGCAGAAGACTGTAGATGGCGTCATTGCGCCAGTCAGGGCAGGCAAACACATCGCCGACCAACCCCTTGCCCGCTTCGCAAACGTAGAAAGTGAAGCCCACGGCGCGACCGTTGCTCATCGCCGCGTAACCGGTCAGCGCACGCCCATCCAGGAAGCGCCGTATCATGCCGACGGTCGCCGTATAGTCCCACAGAAGGTTGTCCCGCCATGCGCGAGCCTCATCCGCCAGCAGCGACTCCATCGCTTCGGTGTGCAAATGGCGCAGATCAACTATTTCAACGGAATTTTCCATAACAGACATCAGGGTCGGGGAGCAACAAGTCGAAGCTTTCCGGTATAGACGGCCATGCCCACCGCGGCGTCCATACCCATCTGCTCAAGCGCATCGACCTCCTGCTGCGTGGTGATCCCCCCGGCGGCGATGATCGGTAGCCGCGTGGCCGCGCGCAGCCGGGCGAACCAGCGCAGGTTGGTGCCTTGCATCATTCCTTCTTTGTCGACATAGGTGCATAGCAGCCCGCCGCAATAGGGCTCAACCTGTGGGATTACGTCTTCCGCGCGCAACCCTGTACGCGCACGCCAGCCCCTGACAACGATGCGGCCCCGGCTGGTATCGAGCGCCAGAACGATGCGCCGCTTCCCCGCCGCGCGGCGCACGGAGCGCAGAAACTTTTCGTTCACGCCATCCTCGCCGAAGGCCGCCGTGCCGATGATGATCTGCTGTGCGCCCAGCGCCACTAATTCGCGCACGCGCGCGACGCTTCGCACGCCCCCCCCCACACGCACCGGCCTGCGGCGGCAGAGTCGCGCCACCATCTTGTCGTTATTGCCCGTACCCAGCGCGGCATCCAGATCAATCACATTGATGACCGGGAAACCGCGAAACTTTCTGAGCATCACCATCGGGTCTACTTCGAGTTTTTTCTCACGACCGCGCACGAGCTGCACGGCCATCCCATCCATCAGATCAATGCACGGCACGATCATAGGCACGTTCCTTAGTGGAAATTACCGACTTATTTAATGGCCCGGCCCGCGATCTGCGGCGCCACATGAGCAAGTGGCAGGCGGAAATGCTCGATCTCCACACGCGCGAATCCGGCGTCCTCAATGGCTTGCCATGTTTCGCGGTCGGGGTGGCATCCGTTGCCGATCCACATTTCGATCGGTCGCAGCCATCGCTGAACCTTGCGCAATCGTGTGCCCAGCGGGGCGGCGACATGCTCCAGAAACACAAACTGCCCGCCCGGCTTCAGCACCCGGCGTATTTCGTTTAACACCTGTTCCGGATTAGCCACCGAGCACAAAACCAGCGTGCTGACAACTGCATCCTGGCTCGCATCTTCGACGGGCAGCCTCTCCGCGTATCCATGTCGAAGATCAGCCACCACGCCCGCATCCATGATCGCGCGCGCGAGATGGCGATCCATGTGGACGTTGGGCTCGACGCCAGTCCAGATATTGTCGCGCGAGTAGTAACGCAGGTTCGGGCCTGTGCCCGGCCCTATCTCCAGTATCTTCCCGCGCAGGCCGCCGAGCAGCACGCGTTTGCGTTCCGCCGTCAACGCATCATACCTTGGCCCGGCATGCGACATCAGCCAGGCATGGAACCGCGCGCCCATATCGTTCCTCATTCGCGGCGCCGCTGTATTCCCATCTGGTGACGACTCAGCAGCGCTCATGACGCATCATTCAGATCACATCGCTCACTGCGTCCCTCTACTCAGTGCGTCACGTTGCTCAGTGCGTCCCGTTGCTCATGGCTGCTTATTTCGAAACGCTTCGCGCTTGGCGGCAGCCTCAAGAATGGCGTCGTTTACCACGGCGGACTGGTCGATGGCGCTGATCTCCGGGGCGAACAGCGCGGCATTCGTGTCCGCGATCAACTCATACATCCGGCCATCCGCCGAGCGGCTCAAATATTTCTCGTCGATCAAATTGCGACGCAGTGCGGCGTGATCCACCTGCATCGTATTTCCCACCGCACCACTCCATGCTGTAAGCGCCGTCTTCAAGTCCATCTCGGAGTACACCCGACCCGGCTCCAGCGTCAGAGCGATGGACTTCAAGACTATCGAGCGGTCGCGCGGTTTGCGCGGCAGATCGCTCGACCGGCCCGTAGTGCAGAGTTGCGCGAGGCGCTTGCGAAATTCATCAGCGGTGATACTCTCGTCCGGCATTGCTGAGAACTCCTCGGTAAATTGGTACAAGAAGCTACAATCGCACGGGAATTCCGCGCGACTTTAGATGATTTTTGAGGTCGCTGACGCGAACCTTGCCATAGTGGAAGATCGACGCGGCTAACGCAGCGTCGGCCTCACCGCGCGATAGCACGTCGGCAAAATGCTCCGCCGATCCCGCTCCGCCCGAGGCGATCACCGGAATCCTAACGGCGCGGGAAACGGCGCTCGTTAATTCGCAGTCAAAACCCGCTTCTGTGCCATCGCAATCCATGGAAGTCAGTAGAATCTCTCCAGCGCCCAACTGTTCGCCTTGAGCGGCCCACTCGATCGCCGACAACTCCACGGGCCTGCGACCTCCGTAGGTGAATACGCGCCAACCACTGGTGCTCGATTGCAGCTCCACGGGCCGCTCACACTCGCGGCGAGCGTCAATGGCTAATATCACCGCTTGCGCACCGAACTCCTCGGACAACTCGGTGATCAGCGCGGGCCGCTCCACGGCGGCAGTATTTACCGACACTTTATCCGCGCCCGAAGTGAGAATGGCACGCGCGTCCGCTACCGACCGAATCCCGCCACCCACGGAGAGCGGAATAAAAACCTTCTGCGCGGTGCGGGCAACGGTCTCGGCAATCAACTTGCGACGCTCATGCGAGGCGGTGATGTCGAGGAAGACAACTTCATCTACGCCTTCGAGATTATAGGCCGAGGCTAATTCAGCAGGATCACCCGCGTCGCGCAGCTCAAGAAAATTGATGCCCTTCACGACGCGGCCATCCTTCACGTCCAGACACGCAATCACTCGTTTAGCCAGCATGTAAACCTCGTGCGCTGACCGCCCCGGATAACTGCGCACACAGCGCCGCGAAATTGCTCACCACTTGCAACCCCAGGTTGCCGGACTTTTCCGGATGAAACTGTGTGCCAAATACGTTGCCTATTTCGAGCGCGGCAATGAACTCCCCGCCATAGTCGGCCACCGCCGCAGCCAATGGCCTTCCATCGGCGGCAGGAGAGGCAGCAAGTTCGCGCGGCAGGAAGTAGGAGTGCGCGAAATAGACGAAGGGCCGAGAAGCCATCCCCGCGAAAAGTCTGCTGTGCGGCGCGAGATCTAATTGATTCCAGCCCATGTGCGGAACTTTGAACCCCGCAGGCATGTCCTCGGGAAAACGGCGAACCGAGCCGGGAAAGATCCCGAGGCCCGCGTACTCCGGGGCTTCGTCGCTGCCCTCGAACAACGCATGCATGCCCAGGCAGATTCCCAGATACGGAATCCCCGCGCGTATGCGGTCGCGCAGCACACCGATGACCGCCATCTGATCAAGTGAGCGCATCATCTGCCCAAAGTGGCCCACCCCGGGCAACAGAATCGCCGACGCTGCGGCCACATCCTGGGCAGAATAGGTAACGCGGTGGGGAACGCTCAGAAACTTCAGCGTGTTCTCTACCGAGCGCAAGTTGCCCGCGCCGTAATCAATCACCGTAATCATGCGTGTTCCCTGCCCTGCGATTTATTTCTACAGCAGACACTAGAGCAAACCCTTGGTACTGGGCATCTCGGACTTTAGGCGCGCGTCCATGGACGCCGCCATCTTCAGCGCGCGCGCGAAGGTCTTGAAGATTGCCTCCACCGCGTGATGCGTGGAACGCGCACCGAGCAACTTCAGATGCACATTGGCTCGCGCCTGATTGGCAAAACCACCGAAAAAATCTTCTACCAGTTCGGTTTGTAAATCGCCGACGATGCGCTGGCGAAACTTCGCGTTAAAACCCAGGTACGGTCGACCGGAGAGGTCCACGGCAGCCACAGCCAGAGCCTCGTCCAGCGGCATGATGAAGTAACCGGCGCGATTGATGCCGCGCTTGTCACCCAGGGCCTCGCGCACGCACTCTCCCAGCACAATTCCGACATCTTCCACGGTGTGGTGTTGGTCAATGTCCAGATCACCAGTGGCCTGCAAATCAAGATCGAAGCCGCCGTGGCGGGCAAACAGCTCCAACATGTGGTCAAAGAACCGGATGCCGGTGGAGATTTGGTAGCGTCCCTTTCCTTCAATAGTCAAATGAGCGCGGATCTGAGTTTCGGTGGTATTGCGCTCGATCATCGCGTCGCGCAGCTTACCGCTTCGCTGCTTAATGACGCGCGAACCGATGGCGGCGGATTTAGTTTTGACTGGTTTCTTTACAAGACTCATGGCAGGACACGCTCCAGTTCATTGATGTCGGAAATTACGGCGCGCGCGCCCTGATCGCGGAACCATTGTCCCAGTTCTTCGCTTAGTCCGTTGCCGGATTTCACGACACCGATGAACGGAACCTCGGCGGCCTGCGCGGCGCGGAAGTCATCCATCACGTCGCCGATATAGAAAACCTCGGCGGGCGAGACTTCCTTCATGATCTTGAAGATGCCCTCCGGGTCAGGCTTCTCGCGCGACACTTCCTCCATGCCGATCAATGGCTCAAAGCGCATGGTGGGGGCAAACTTGGAGAGTGTAAACTTCGCCTCCCAGCTCTCGCGCCCCGTGAACAGGGCAAAGCGAAATTTTTCCGCGAGACGCTCCAGCAGTCCCACCCTTGGCAGCCAGCGCTCGCGCGAGATCATGCCCGAGCAGTTTTCACCAAGGTAAAACTTTTGAAAGATGGCAATCACTTCGTCGCGTTCCATGCTGCTGCCGTGCTCACGCGCGATTTCCATAGTCAGGTCCCAGTCGTTGTTGGAGTTGCCGCGATTCTTGTATCGTTGAATGTCAGCCTGCGTAATCTCCGCGCCGCAGATTTCTTTCACAGAAGTGATAATCGATGCGCGGTAGGAATTGGTCACGTCCACCAACACGCCATCCATGTCGAATATCAGCAAACGTCCGCTACTCATCGCGAGCCGCCTTGAGCGGAAAGTTGCCGGACTGCCCGGCGCAACGCGCGAATCAACGTGCGCGTCTGCATGAGCGTGCCCACAGTGAAGCGCACGTTGCCAGAGATTTCGTAGTCGCGGTCGCGGACCAGGATGCCACGTTCAGCCAGCAGGTCGCGAATAGCGCGATGCTGCTCGCCAAAATCGATCAGCACGAAATTCGCGTCGCTTGATCCATAACTCAGGCCCAGCCGCTTCAGCTCATCGCAGAGCAGCTTGCGCGAGGCGAACATCTCGGCCACATATTTTTTGACATAGCCGGGATCTTTGATCGCTTCGAGCGCCGCGATCACCGCCACGGCATTTACGCTGTAAGGCGACTGTCCCTTGCGGATCGCGGAGATATTCTCCGCTTGCGAGAACAGGCAGCCGATTCGCAGCGCGGCAAGCCCGAAGGCTTTCGAGAAAGTCCGCGAGACGAACAGGTTCGGAAACTTGCCGAGCCAGCCGATGGCGGTCTGTCCGAAAAACTCGAAGTAAGCTTCATCCACCAACACGGCGGCCTGCGGCGCGGCGCGCAGGATCGCGCGCAGTTGCTCGGAAGATGCCGAGGTGCCAGTGGGATTATTGGGATTGGCGATGAGTACAGCGCACGTACGCCGCCCGACGGGAGTCTCGAGATGCTTCACGATGGCGTGTGCCGGGAAGCTCAGGTCGGGACGAAAGTCGATCTCGTCCACAATGCCACCCATGACCTGTGCGTAAAAGCGGTACATCGCATAGCTGGGGCGCAGAATCAGCACTCGGTCGCCGGGATCAACGTAAGTATTGATTATGAGCTGAATCGCCTCGTCGGTACCGTTGGTGAGCGCCAATTCTTCCCGCTTCACATGGAAGAAGAGCGCCAGCGCGGGAACCGCATCATCATATTCCGGATAGGCAGCCAAGTCGGCAGGCCGAAGCTTCGCTAGACGCTTCACCACATGAGGTGAACAACCCACGGTGTTCTCGTTGAAGTCGAGACGCATCTTGCCGCTGCGCCCGCTGGACGGCGGGTGATAGGGCGTCATGCGGGCAATGGCGCGGCGGGGCTTCAACAATGAGGTGGCACTTTTCTTCACTGGCATGATGGCAACTATTTCTTCCTTGTTATAGAACTTGTCTTCATACGGATTTCCACGGAGCGTGCATGCGCCTCCAACCCTTCAGAGCGGGCAATGGTGGTGATAGTCGGAGTGATGCGCGCCAGCCCGGCGCGATCCAGTTGCTGCACAGTGACAACCTTCAGGTAGTCGAGCACAGAGAGTCCGCCGCGCAAACGCGCCATGCCGCTGGTGGGCAGCACGTGATTCGGTCCCGAAGCATAGTCGCCCGCGGCCTCCGGACTGTATGGCCCCACGAAGATGCTCCCGGCGTTCTGTATCGCGCGTAGCGGAAATCCAACGGGCACGCAGAGATGCTCGGGTGCAAAGCGATTGGCCAGCCTAATGGCTTCGTCGCGGTTCTTGATAACGATGATCGCTCCGTTGTTGCGGAGTGACTCAGTCGCGGGAGTTCCTTTCGGCAATGTCGCGAGTTGCGCTGCAAGCGCGCGAGCGATGCGCTCTGCGAGACGACGCGAATCCACCAGCACAATTGCTGCCGCATCCACATCGTGCTCGGCCTGCGCCAGCATGTCGGCTGCGATGAATTCAGAATTCGCCTCACGGCCCTCTGCGATGATCAATACCTCAGTGGGTCCGGCGACAAAGTCAATCGACACGTCGCGCGAGACGAGCCGCTTGGCGGCAGCCACGTAGGCGTTTCCGGGACCAACAATCTTGGCGACTCGGGCGATGGTCTTCGTTCCATACGCCAGAGCCGCGATGGCTTGCGCCCCGCCCACGGTATAGAGTTCGGTGATGCCGAGCTCATGGGCAACGGCGAGAATCTCCGGCACCAGCTTCGGCGTGCAGACTACAATGCGTGGCACGCCGGCCACTTGCGCCGGGATGGCCGTCATCAGCAGAGTGGACGGCAGTGGGTAGCGGCCTGCGGGAATGTAGCAGCCGACGCTGTCGAGCGGGCGGATGAGCTGTCCGGCGCGAATGCCCGGAGCGAGTTGCTTGCGCCACTCGCGCGGCATCTGCAGGCGGGCGAACGTTCGGATGTTGCGCGCCGCTTGCGTTACAGCGCGGCGGAAAGCGGGCGAGACCTCGCGCGCGGCGGCAGCGATGTCATCGGCGGATACGGCAAAGCCAGCAGCGGTCTTGCCCGCATAGCGATCCCACTGACGCGCGTAGCGCACCAACGCGGCGTCGCCAGCGCGATGGACGGCCTCGATCACCGGCTGCACCGTGCGCTCGGCATCCTCGAGGCGCACGGCGCGCCGCGCGAAGACGCGGTTGACGGCGCGGGTGTCGCTGCTATCGATGATGCGGATCAGGGGTTGGGGCATAAACTTATATCATGCGCTACAAACAGCTCGACCGAAAATCCCGCGCCAAGAAAATCGCTTGACGCGGCTACCAGTGCACAAATCTCACGGCACAACAATTGTGCCGTGGCTACATCACGATCTTGTTCAGTGGGTACTCGACGATTCCTTGCGCGCCAGCGCCCTTCAGGCGCGGGATGATGACGCGCACCAGCTTTTCTTCGAGAATGGTGTTCACCGCGATCCAGCCGGTTTCGCTGAGCTGCGAGATAGTCGGTTGTTTCAGCGCGGGCAGCACGGCAAGTACGGCCTTGAGATTATCTTGATGCACGTTCAGCATCAGGCCCACGCGCCCGTGCGCCAGCATCGCACCTTCCAGCAACATCTTGATGTTGGCGAGTTTCTCCTGCTTCCAAGCGTCCTGCCATGATTGCTTATTGGCGATCAACACGGTGTTCGACTCGAGCACCGTGTCGACAATTTTCAGCTTGTTGGCGCGCAACGACGAGCCGGTCTCGGTTACCTCCACGATGGCATCGGCCAGCAGCGGCGGCTTCACTTCGGTCGCGCCCCAGGAAAATTCCACTTTCGCGGTTACGCCGTGGCGGGCCAGATATTTCTCTGTGGCCTTCACCAACTCGGTGGCCACGATCTTGCCTTGCAGGTCCTTCGGACCTTGGATGTTGGAACTCTCGGGCACGGCCAGCACCCAGCGCACTTTGCCGAAGCTGGCCTTCGAGTAAACCAGATTTGTTACTACGACGATGTCGGCATCATTTTCGATGACCCAGTCGTGGCCGGTGAGACCCGCATCGAGCACGCCGTCTTCCACATAGCGCGCCATCTCCTGCGCGCGGATCAGCACGCACTCGATCTCGTCGTCGTCGATATTCGGATAGTAGGAACGGGAGCCCACGGTGATCTTGAAACCGGCGCGAGCGAACAACTCGATGGTGGCGTCCTGCAAACTTCCCTTGGGGATACCCAGCTTGAGCTTGCTCATTTACTTGGCCTCCTTGGCCAGTGCGGCGGGTTTCGGCGCATAGTACGCCTTAGGATCATAGGACCGCGGCTCAACCTCTACCAGCTTGCCGTCTTCCACGCGTCGAAAAAAACAGGAGTAGTAGCCTTCATGGCAGGTGCCTGGGCCGAGCTGGTCGGCGACGCAGAGGATCGTGTCGAGGTCGCAATCGACAAGCACCTCACGGACCTTCAGCACATGCCCGGAGGTTTCCCCCTTCATCCACAGCTTGTTCTGGGAGCGGCTGAAGAAGGTTACGTTACCCGAGGCGAGGGTCTTGTCGAACGCCTCCTGGTTCATGTAGCCAAGCATGAGCACCTTACCCGTGCCGGTCTCCTGCACCACGGCGGGGATCATGCCGCCGCTTTTCTTGAAATCCAGTTGGAACTCTGTGCTCATTTCCTTCGCTCAACTTTCTGTAACAATGCGATGCCGGGGTCCTATCAGAGCCGCGACCGGGAAAATGGCCGCAAAAAAACCCGCCAGTTGGGAAGCTAGCGGGCCGCTTGGTACCGAGATAAATTCTATGCGCTGGCTGAAACGGCTCCGCTATGTCACACAATGGTGTGCGTGGTGGTGGACGTGCCCAGAGTCGTATTGAATCCGTTGTATAACCATGAATTTACAAAATATCGCACCCGGAGCATTCTGTCAACCGTTACCGCTCTATTCGAAATTTGTTATAGTTACGCATTGTTGGACCGTACGAAGGACGCGCTATGGGGGGACTCGACTTGAAGGAGACTTTGTTGAGCATTGCCTTGATGGTGGGAATCCTTGGCGCGAGCTGGTTCTTCACGGAATGGTTTACGCGCAAGATGTATTATCGCTGCCGCAACTGCATCACCATTAACGCCAAGCGCCGCTCGCACTGCCGCAAATGCGGCCATCCCCTGCCGTAAGCCCAATAGGCGCGTGATATAGTGAAGTTTTTGCAAGGATGGAGAAGCCCGTCTTGTATCTCGCAACACAATCTCGAATTCAGCAGGCCGTGCGCGACTTCGCGCAGCGACAGTGGCAGCTCGATGTGAATGTGCTGATTAGCGTGCCGCCGCAGCCCGCGATGGGCGACATGGCGCTGGTGCTGGCCATGGAATTGGCGCGCAAGCTGCGCCGCCCGCCAAAGCAGATCGCAGAGGAAATTGCCACCGAGGCGCGCTTGGTGCCTGGCGTCGCACGCGTCGAGGTAGCAGGCGCGGGTTACGTGAACATCTTTCTCAACCGCGCAGCCTATGCGAGTCGCATGATGGCGGCGCCTATCGCCAAAACTCAAGTCTCGACTGCGCTCCCGCTCGCGGAAAAAATTATCGTTGAGCACACCAACATAAATCCCAATAAGGCGGCGCACATCGGACATTTGCGCAACGCGGCGCTGGGCGACACTTTTGTCCGCCTGCTGCGCGCGCGCGGGGCTCCGGTGGAGGTGCAAAACTACATCGACAACACCGGCGTGCAGGTGGCCGACGTGGTCGCTGGCTTCCTGCACATGGAAATGAAATCTCCGGATGATGTCGCGCGGCTGATCGCTGATCCCACGATTCGTTTCGACTACTACTGTTGGGATTTGTACGCGCGCGTCTCCAAGATCTTTGAGGAAGATAAGTCTCGGCTGGAGTTGCGCCGGCGGACGCTGCAAGAGATCGAGCATGGCGAGGGCGACACGGCCAGAGTGGCCGAGATGGTGGCAACGGAGATTGTCCGCTATCATCTGCGCACCATGCTGCGGCTGGGCGTGGAGTACGACGTGCTGCCGCGCGAAAGCGAAATTCTGCACCTGCGGTTTTGGGATCAGGCCTTTGAATTACTCAAACAGCGGGAAGCGATCTACCTGGAAAGCGTAGGTAAGAACGCCGGCTGCTGGGTGATGCGGCAAAAGGGAGCTGCGGAGACCGCTGCAAAGGAGATTGACTCGGCAGCCGCAGCAGCCACAGTGGATGACACCAAGGTCATTGTTCGGTCCAACGGCACCGTTACCTATGTGGGCAAGGACATCGCCTATCAATTGTGGAAATTTGGGTTGTTGGGGCGCGACTTCCACTATCAGCCATTCCATACCTACCCAGACGGCAGAGTGCTCTGGGTGAGCAGCATGACGAGCGGGCAAGCGGGCGCGCCCGCCTTCGGCCAGGGACAGAAAGTCTACAACGTCATTGATGTCCGGCAATCGTATCTACAGGACATTGTCGCGCAGGGACTGCGCGCGCTGGGCTATGAGAGCGAGGCGGATCGCTCGATTCACTTCTCCTATGAGATGGTCGCGCTATCGCCGCGCACTTGCGAACTGATGGGTATCGAGCTGAGTGCGGAGGATAAGGCGCGTCCGTTTGTGGAAGTGTCTGGACGCAAAGGACTGGGCATCAAGGCGGACGACTTGATCGACCGACTGATTGACGAGGCCCGGCGTGAGGTGGACTCCCGCCACCCGGATACTCCGGACGAAAAGCGGGCCGAGATCGCTCAGAAGATCGCTATTGGAGCGCTGCGCTACTTCCTGCTGAAGTTCACCTGCACGTCGGTGATCGCCTTTGATCTGAAAGATGCGCTGAGTTTTGAAGGCGAAACGGGACCGTACGTGCAGTACGCCGTAGTGCGCGCCCGCAACATTTTCCGCAAACTGTCCGATGAAGGCGGCCGTTTCGATTTGAGCAGAATTACACCGGAGCTGCTGGCGTCGTCGTTGAACTCGCCGGAAGGAGATAGCTTCTGGCAACTGCTATATTTGTCCAGCCGATGGGAATTTGCAGTCGAGCAGGCCGTGGCGACATCGGAGCCTGCCGCGATGGCCAAATATTCATTCCAACTGGCTCAGGCCTTCAACTACTTCTACCACCAGCATCGCATCCTGATCGAGCCGGATGCGGACCGCAAGATGTTTCTGCTCTGGCTGGTCTCCGTGCTGGATAGCCACCTCACCCACGCGATCGAGCTGCTGGGCATCGAAGTCCCCGCCGCGATGTAGCGTGGCTGATCTTCAATCAATGCATCACCTAATTGATGGATACCCGCATAGGATTGATGGAAGAACAGCGTGTAACTGTGTCCACAGTCCTAGTGAAAGAACGGGACTGGAGGCACATTGGCAGAAGTATCACACACCCACATAATGGAAACAGACTAAGCGAAAGTCCTTTAAGCGCGGCAACCGGCTCTCTCCTCTCCGACAGCCGGTTCCCCGCCAAGGACGACAAAGAAAGCCTTCTAGCAATCTTCTGATTGGGCTTCTGGTTTGGCTTCTAGTTTGGGTTGAATGCCTCGGGCGAGGGCAAGTTGCTCCGCGAAACAACTGAACTGGGATCGATCGCAACCTTCCCTTCGGGCTCGAGCAAGTAGGGCACTCCCGTGGGATCGACGGGCACTGAGGACAACAGTCCGGCAAGGACCAACTCTTGTAAATTATTGGGCCAGCGCTTTTCACGCTGCTGAAATTCGCGAGCAAGTCGTTCGAGCTCATCGACGTCATCGGCTGCCTTCAGTATCTTGAGTTGAAGCTCCGCATTGGCACGAATGGTTTCGTCCTGTGTAGTGGCATGAATCTCCGACCACAAGTAGCGGGAGATGTCCCGGTTGCCGCCTTTGGCGGAGATCGCGGCGGCCATCACCTTCATCCATGGCTGGGCTTTGGGGTTTTTGCTACCCTCCAGATAGGATTTCGCGGCCTGCTCGAAATCACCGAGTTCCCAGTAATAAGTAAATCCCAGGTAATGCCATAGACGCCACGCATCCGGGTTCGCGGCAATGCCCCGGCGCAGCAGTTCCACCGCGTGATCCGGGCGTCCCGCTCCACGCGGTGCCGGAGTTGACAGGAAAAAATTACCGACGGAATAGACCACCAAAAGTTGGGGGTCCAGCTCAACTGCAGTGTTCAGGAGCGGGAAGAGAAGCGAAAAATCCTCTTGGTGATTCACCCGCTGCGTGCCGAAATACTGTACGGCACGGGTCCAATAGAAGTCGGCGAGTAAGCCATTTTGGCCCATGCTCAACGAACGAAGGACCGTTCCCGGCAATACGTAGTCGATAGGCTGCGATTGATTCCTTAGCACATCCAGATGGAGATCAATTTTCTGCTGGACGGCGGCAGACGCCAGCAAAACGCAGAGCACTACCGGCAGGATGATCTTAGTCTGCAAGCCTTGCTGGGGCATTACTTCAAATCCTTCCGGCTGAACATGAGGACAGACGCCAGCAGCAGCACGCTTCCATAGCAGATCGCGTAAACAGTGTTGCTGACAATCAATGAAGCAGCCACAGGCTGACCGTTTGACACCCAGGCGGAAACGCGGAAGTTGCTGAAATTGGGCAGGAGGTAGTAGACGAATTGCACGAGGGAACGAATCAGAGGGTTCTCCGACATGGTGGCAAACATCCGGACATCCTGGGCGAAGGAGCCGATGAAATAAAGCAAGAAGGTATAGAGCGCGGCCAACACGGGGGTGGTGAAACAGGAAAAGAACATGCACAACGCGCTCACCAGGATCAGCTCCAAAACTATGAAATAGATGGCGGCCCAGATGGAAACATCCTGAGCCTCATAGTTGTGCACGAGATAGAAGAGCGTCGCCCACAAGCCCGCTGTCATCACCGCCGTGTTCACCAGCACAGTAAAATTCAGGCCAGCAAATTTTCCCACCACAAATTGCCAGCGGCGGATCGGCTTACTGAGGAGCGGATACAGGCTGCGTTTGTCGATTTCTTTATGCACCGAACCAATCCCCAAAAAGATGGCAATGACCAAACCAAACATGGAGATGGCACTTAACCCGATATTGATGATGATGATTTTATGAATGCCGATGGATATCTGGCCGAAAAGCAGCGCTGACCCGATCATGATTACCGCGAAGGCAACCAGGTTATAGAGCACGCGATCGCGCACCGCTTCGCGGAAGGTGTTGCGGGCGATGGCCAGTGTCTGCGCTACAATCATCGTCGTTCCACCCTTATCAAGAATGCGGCCCGGTCCTATCGACCGCGGCAGGAGCGGAGCGATCCAGCAGGCCGACGAAATAGTCTTCCAAGCTGAAGCGAAGCGGGTTCAGCGAAATCAGGTGAGCCCGCCCGGCAGCACAGATCGCATGTAATTCCCTCACCCTGTCCTCGCCAACCTCCAGACGGAAATGGCCGCCTGAACTCACTGCCGGCATACTGGCGAGCGCCTCCAACTTTCTTTTAGTTTCTGGCTCGTCGCACTCCACGATGGCTTCATATCCAGATTCGCGGCGCAAAAGATCGGCAATCCGTCCGACGCCGACCAGCTTACCCCTGCCCAGAATCGCCACGCGGTCGCAAAGCGCCTCGGCGTCGGACAGTATGTGTGTGCTGAAGAAAATCGTTTTGCCCTGCTGCTTGAGATGCAGAATCAGATTGCGCACGTCGCGCCGGCCAACGGGGTCCAGCCCGGACATGGGTTCGTCGAGCAGCACAATTTGCGGATCATGCAGAACGGCTTGCGCGATGCCGATTCGTTGCAGCATACCCTTGGAAAACTTCCGTAGAGCGGTGCCCCGAAACTCCTTGAGACCGACTTGATCCAATACGGTCTCTCGCCGCTCGTGGCGCTGGGCGGCTGTCATAGGAAAAAACCGGCCAAAATAGTCCAGCAACTCGTCTGGCGTTAGGTAGTCGTAGAAATAGGGATTCTCGGGCAGATAGCCGACCTGATTAAAAGTCTCCGGAGTGCCGATGGGCGAGCCCAAAATACTCGCGGTACCTTCAGTGGGGGCAATCAGACTGGTAAGAATTTTGAGAGTGGTGGTCTTGCCAGCACCGTTATGGCCCAGAAAGCCGAAAACCTCGCCGGTCTCCACAGATAGCGTGAGGCCATCGAGGACGCGGCGCGGCCTCTTTCGCCAAAAACCGGTCAAGTAATCTTTGCTGAGTCCGATGATCTCAATTGCTGCCATAATAACCAACCAGGAATTATTATAATCAGTCCGCAACCAGCTTGGGAATGACACCAGTGTATTACCTGTTTACTAATTGAATTCGTCCGCCCAGTGAATTCGGGATTCTCCCCCTGCGCTACAATCAGGATATGGCACGCTCAATTTCCTCTGCGCCTTCCTCCAAGACCGGTGCGCCACTGGGGCAGCACTTTCTCGTCGATCGCCGCATCGAACAGCGGATATTTGAGGCCGTGCGCCCGACCTCCCGTTCCGTGGTGCTGGAAATAGGCGGCGGCCCTGGCAATATGACCCGCCTGCTGGCTGAACGCGCAGCGCGGGTGGTCTCGGTGGAAATCGACCGCAAACTCGCCGCGAAACTGGAAGAACAGTTCGCCGATGATTTCCGAGTGGAAATTCTAACCGGAGATATTCTAAAGGTCCCCATTGATGAGATCGCACAGCGTTACGGCGTCGCGCGATTGCTGGTTTTTGGCAACCTGCCGTACTACATCACCTCGCCGATTTTGATGAGGCTATTCGCCAACATGCAAGTGATCGACCGCATCGTAGTGATGATGCAGTACGAGGTCGCCATGCGCATCATCGCCACGCCGGGCACTTCGGAGTATGGCCTGCTCTCGGTAACCTGCCAATACTATACCGAGCCCAAACTTCTGTTCCCCATCCCGGCACACGCGTTCAATCCACCACCCAAAGTGGTATCGGCGCTGGTGAGTATGCCGGTCTGTCCGCAGAAGCTGAGCCTGGGCATTCAGGACGAAGCCGATTTCTGGCTATGGATGCGGGCCGCATTCGCGCAAAAACGGAAGACGCTCGTGAATAACTGGAAAACTCTCGCGCCCGCCCCGGTCATCATGGCTGCGATCGGCAAGGAAGGATTCGACTCGCGCATTCGCGCCGAAGACCTTTCTCTGCGAGAGCTGGCCATATTGTACCGAAACACCAGTCACACCATCCACCACCAAGGCTAGGCTCTCGATTCACTTGCGCCTCGGCGCCCTTGCTCTGTTGTCTCTTTTCTCCGGAGCGAAAGAACCTGTCAGCGATTGACCGCGCGGGACAAGCTTGCTAAGGTTTAGATTGGTTGCGAAATCCTTGCGGGACTCGCCCGCCATGTTTCACCCCATTGCCGCTTGCTCCTTGAATGAAGAAAGACGTCAAACTTAGTTCTGGCATCGAAACCCTGTTTGGCACCCGGGATGAAAACCTGCGGCTGCTGGAATCCGAACTTCGCCTGACCCTCCAGCTCAAGAACGAAGCCATCGAAATTGACGGGGAGCCGCTCGATGTGGAGCGCATGGAGCGCCTGCTCGACGATTACGACAAGCTGATGCAGGAAGGCGTTATTTTTTCCAATGGCGACCTGCGCGGCTTCCTTAAAATCGTCGCCGATGATCCCTCCGCCAGTCTGCACAGCCTGGTAACCAGCAGCCGGAATCGCAATTTAGGCAAGAAGGCGGTCGTGCCCAAGAGCCTTCATCAGCGTATCTACATGGAGTCGATTGATCGCAATGACATGGTCTTCGGTATTGGTCCCGCCGGCACCGGCAAGACCTATCTAGCCGTAAGCATGGCGGTATCCTATCTGCTCGCGCGCCGCGTGAACCGGATCGTCTTGGCACGTCCGGCAGTAGAAGCCGGCGAGCGGCTAGGCTTCCTGCCCGGCACGCTCCAGGAAAAGGTGGATCCGTTTCTTCGTCCTCTTTACGATGCGCTGTACGACCTGCTGGAAGCCGAGAAAGTCGAGCGGTTTCTCGAAAAAGGAGCCATCGAGATTGCGCCCATCGCCTTCATGCGCGGACGCACATTAAACGACAGCTTCGTGATTCTTGATGAAGCGCAGAACACTACCGGCGAGCAGATGAAGATGTTTCTCACTCACCTCGGCTTCAATTCCAAGATGGTCATCACGGGCGACATCACCCAGATTGATCTGCCCGGCGACAAACGTAGCGGCCTGCTCTCTGCGATGGATGTGGTCCAAAAAGTGGAGGGGATCAGTTTTACCTATTTTGATGAACGCGATGTGGTGCGCCACCATCTGGTGCAGAAAATTGTCCGGGCCTACGATGCTTATTCGCAAGCAACCGCGCAGACCAGCGCGGATCAGGAGCGCTTCCGGTTTGCGGGCGAGCCGGGAAGCCATCAGACTTGAAAGCCATGGAAGTCGCCCTATTGAACCAGCAGCGTAGTATTCAGATCGACTGCGCTCGCCTTCGCAGCTATCTACACAGACTAGGCGCGGAACTCTCGCCTGCTCCTTTTACCGTGGCGTTGGTATCCGATGTCGCCATCCGCCGCCTGAACCTGGCCTTCCGACATAAGGACTCCACCACGGATGTCCTGTCCTTCCATTCCGGCGACGCCGAGAGGAAAAAACTTCGGATAGGGCATGGAGAGAGAGCCCCCAACATTGAGGAAACTGTCGGCTTGGGCGACATCGTGATAGCCGCGCCCACCGCTTCCCGTGCCGCCGGACAATTTGGCTGGACCCTCACGCAGGAGCTTCAGGCGCTCGCGCTGCATGGACTGTTGCATTTAATGGGGTATGATCATGAAACGGATCATGGGGAGATGGCTCGGGCTGAGCGACGATGGGGACGGCGATTTGGATTGCCGCAAACGCTGCTCTCGCGCCAGTACACGAAGTCGCGCCGGCCAAAAGAATTCCGCCGGAAAGCCGTGCAGTCCTAGTTCCGCGTCAACATTATGCACCTGCTGATTACCACGCTCTTTATCATCTGCTCGCTGCTGCTGGCGCTGTTCGTCTTCGTCAGCCGCCTTGCCCTGGGACGGGGACGATTTGCCGTCCGTGGCGCTAAAAATGATCTGCCGTATTTCACCGAGATGATCGAGCCCAAGCTGGGCCTCTCCGAGGAGCGCGCGCAGTGGACGTTTCCCGTGCTGGTCCAAGCAACGATCTCCCTGCAAGGGTTTTTGCTGGCGGCCTGGAACATGGGACAACCATTTGATTGGGAGACACTGCTCCAGCAGGCCGCCATCCTGCTTCTGAACGTGATTCTCTTCGGTCAGGTCATTCCTTATGTCCTGCTGACGCACACCGACGGACGCTGGCTTGTCCATAGTCTGGGGATTCTGCGCGCCTCCATACTGGCTTCCATGCCGCTGGTGGCCATTAGCCAATTTTTGCATCACATCGCCACCCTCGGTGGCCCCGCGGAAGAGGACCGCGAGCCAGCCACTGCAACGGAAAATATCGAAGCTCTGATTGAGGCCGGCGAAGAAGAAGGCCTCATCGAGAAAGACGACCGGCGGCTCATCCAGTCCGTGGTCGAGTTCGGCGACAAGACCGTGCGCGACGTCATGACGCCGCGCCCGGAGATCATCGCCGTCCCACACAGGACCACGCTCAGCGACCTGCGGCAGATACTCGCCGAGCATCGCTTCACTCGGCTCCCGGTTTACGAACAGGATATTGACCACATTATCGGATTCATTCACGCCGGCGATCTATTCGCCGTCGCCGAGGACGAGCACTCCGAGCGCACCGTGCAGCAGTTGTTGCGCTCGGTGCCCTTCGTCCCGGAAACCAAACGCATCTCGGAGCTGCTACAGGATCTTCAGACCGGCTCACAGATGGCCATCGTGGTGGACGAGTACGGCTCGGTCGCCGGACTGGCCACGGTGGAGGACATGGTCGAGGAGATCGTCGGCGAAATCCGCGACGAGCACGACGAAATGGACGTGCTCCCGCGCGGCGAAAACAGTTGGAGCGTTCCCGGCGGATTAAGTTTGGATCGCTTGCAGGGCCTGTTTGACATTACTCTGGGAGAGGCGGGCGAAGCGTCCACGGTGGCGGGCTTGATCACGCACACGCTCGGACGCGTCCCGGCAACCGGCGAAACATTGGAGCGCGATGGTCTGCGCTATCGCATCACGGAATCGAACGGACGGCGCATTACGCGGCTGGATGTCAGCAGCCTGGCCATCCCGCAGGGCGATGGCCAGGGCACGCTATTTGAAACTCAATCTGGTGGAGATACAGCGCCACGATCAACTGAAGATTCGGCCGGGATGCATTAGCCAGCGCCGCGATCCAGCTTCATCCAGCCTGCTGAGCGAGACTCGAAAACAAATAAAGGAATTATTTGAAATTATGCCCACTCGAAAGAAATTTCGATACTACCCGCCCATCGTGCCACCGCTGGCGACGGAATTAATATCTCAAAGTGGGATCAGTCGAATGGGCCGCCTGGCCGCTTCGGCAGGATCAGGCGGGCCGGCGACAAAGATACGCAGCGGGTTCGTGACCATCCTCGGGCGTCCTAATGTCGGGAAGTCCACGCTACTGAATGCATTGGTCGGATCGAAGATCGCCATTGTCGCCGATCGCCCGCAGACCACGCGTGCGGCATTAACCGGCGTTGTCACCATTGACTCAACCTATCGCTACGCCGAGGAGCTGCTGAAGTCCCTGCCGCGCGTGGATACTCCGCCCCCCACCGCTGCGGCCACGAACAAGGGCCAAGCTACGGGCAAAGACAAGGGCAAAGCCGCCCAGCCCGCACAGGAAAAGCCTATCGCTCAGGTTGTATTTCTAGACACGCCCGGCATCCATGATCCTGAAAATCGCATGGGCAAGCACATGATGGATCAAGTGCGCGAGTCGCTGGCCGAACGCGACCTGTTGCTCTACCTGATGGACTGCTCGCAGTCATTTACGAAGCGCGATGAAGAGGCGCTCGATTGGGTACGCCGCGCCGCGGCCCCGTCGTTTCTGGTTCTTTCCAAGATTGACCGAGTATCAAAATCGGAGCTGCTCCCGCTGCTCGATCAATACAGCAAGCTGCTCGACTTCAAGGAGATTATTCCCATCGCGGCGCAAACCGGAGTGAATCTGCCCCGGCTGGTCGAGCGCATCGTGGCCTACATGCCCGAGGGACCGCTCTACTTCCCCACCGACCAGATCACGGAACAGCCCATGCGCTTCCTGGCCGGCGAGATCGTCCGGGAAAAAATCATTCGGCACACCCAGCAGGAGCTGCCCTATACCAACGCCGTGCTGGTTACACAGTATGAGGAAAAACCAGCGCTGGTGCACATCGCCGCGGAGATTTTTGTCGAGCGGGACGGGCAGAAGGGCATCATCATCGGCGCGGGCGGAGCCATGCTGAAAATCATCGGCACGGAGGCGCGCGTGGAGTTGGAGACCATCATCGGCCAGAAAGTTTTCCTGGAGATTCACGTGCGTGTCCGTGAAGGTTGGCGCGACGACGAGCATTTCCTGCAAGGATTGGACTGGCGCAAGATGGCCGGCCAGTAAATTATTTAGACCAGCCGCGACCGGAAAGGGCGGTTCCCCAACGAACACACCAGCCTGCGCCGAACCGCTCCTTCCGATCGCGGCTCGGTTACACCCTACCCAGGCGTAATGCTCAGCGTTTTCATTTTGCGATAGAGGTGGCTGCGCTCCAACCCCAGGTCCTGTGCGGTGCGGGAAACATTGCCGCGATTCTCTTCCAGCTTGCGCAGGATAAAGTCCCGCTCATAGGCCGCGCGTCCCTGCCGCAGCGTGGTGAGATCACCGCCCGATTTTCGCGCTCCACCCTCATGCCCCGCCCCCCCCGTCGGCCCAGCGCGAAACAACAATGCCGGCAGGTGCTTGCGCTCGATCTTCGCCTGCGGGGTCATAATCACAATCCGCTCGATCAGGTTTTTCAACTCCCGCACATTGCCCGGCCAGCGGTAGGAGGCCAGCGCCGCCAACGCCTCCGGCGAAATCGTTTTCGCCTTCCTGCCATAGCGCTCGGTAAACTCGGCGATAAAATGCTCGGCCAGGCGTGGGATGTCCTCCTCGCGCTCGCGCAACGGGGGAACCACGAAGGGAATTACGTTCAAGCGGTAGAAGAGATCCTCCCGAAAATTGCCGCGCGCAATCTCCTCATCCAGATTCTTGTTGGTGGCGGCAATCACGCGCACATCCACGCTCACCGAGGTGGGCGAGCCGACTGGATCGATTCGCTGCTCGGCCAGGGCGCGCATGACCTTCGCCTGCGTCTTCAGGCTCATGTCGCCGACCTCATCCAGAAACAGCGTGCCGCCATCAGCCTTTTGAAATTTGCCGGTCTTGTCCTGCGCGGCTCCTGGAAAGCTGCCCTTGCGGTGTCCGAACAGATCGCTCTCAATCAACTCTTCCGGCAGAGCCGCGCAGTTGACCTCCACGAACGGACCGCTTGCCCGCAGGCTGTGCTCATGCAACGCGTGCGCGACCAGCTCCTTGCCGGTGCCGCTCTCGCCGTAGATCAGCACGCGCCCATTGGTGGGCGCCATCAGCAGCAATTGCTGCCGCAACGCCTTCATCGGCACGCTCTCGCCGATGATGAGCGAACGCTGCTCGCGCTCGCCGCGCAGTTGGCGGTTCTCTTCGAGAAGCGCCTGATGCTCCAGCGCGTTTTTCACCACCACCAGAGTTTTCTCAATGGACAGCGGCTTCTCCAGAAAATCAAATGCTCCGAGCTTGGTAGCCTTCACCGCCGTCTCGATGTTGCCGTGTCCGGAGATCATCACCACCACCACGTCGGGATGCGCTTCCCGGATGCTGCGCAGGACTTCCAGGCCATCGGCCAGTCGATCACCGAGAGTGGCGCCATCGCCCAGCCAAACATCCAGAAGGACCACCTGAAAACGCTCCGCGTCGAGTACTCGCAGGCACTCCTTTCCGCTGGCGGCGGACTGGGTCAGCCAACCCTCATCCTGCAGGATGGCGGTCAGCGACTGACGGATTCCAGGTTCATCATCGACCACCAGAAGACGTTTCTTCATCGCTCGTTACTCACCTTTTTTTTACAGAGCCGCGCGCAATACGGTTCCCACTATGGCTGCTAGGAAATGTTTACTGGCAACTCCACGATGAACCGCGTGCCCAGCGGAGCGTTTTCCTCCACGCGGATGACCCCATTATGTTCCGCCACGATGCGGTTGACGATGGCCAGCCCCAATCCCGTGCCGCGATCCTTTGTGGAATAGTACGGAAGAAAAAGCCTTTCTTTGTCTTCGGGCGAAACGCCGCAGCCGGTGTCGGCAATCTCGGTTTCCACCACCAAACGTTCCGCGTCGGTTCGCGTGGAAATCACGATCTCCTTCACCAGCGAACCACCCATGGCCTCCGCGGCGTTGTCCATCAGATTCACCACCACGCGGCGGAACAACTCGGGATCAACGGAAACCAGCGGCAGGTCCTGCGCAAGACGCGTCGAGATGCGAATCCCTTCGAGCCGCCCATTGAAAGAGCCGAGCGCGCTTTCGACGATCTGGTTCAGGTCCGCCGGCGCGGGCCGCGCTTGCGGGAAGCGAGCAAACTGCGAGAATTCGTCCACCAACTTTTTCAGCGTTTCGACCTCTTTGCCAATCAGCTCGCAGGACTCCTCCACCACACGCGTCAATTCACTGGAACCCGGTAGCGTCTTCGGCTGACGATCCAGCCACCAGCGAATGCGCTCGGCCGAGAGCGCGATGGGAGTCAACGGATTCTTGATCTCGTGCGCCACGCGCTGGGATACTTCACCCCAGGCCGCTGCCTTCTGCGCCGCCAGCAGGTCGCTCAAATCCTCTACCACCACCACGAACCAGCCATTCTGCGAAACGTCAGCCGCCGCTCCCGGAGGGGCCCCCGGCAACGAGGTCATGGTAACGGCCAGATTCATGCGCCGCCCCGTCCCCGGAACCTCGCGGGGCATCTCCAGGTTACGGGTGGACTGGCCGAGCCTCCCGGCGCGCTTCAGCAGATAATTCCACTCCTCCCAATCCTCGCTGTCGAATAGCTTCTCGAAGGGCATGCCATCGCTCAAGCGCTCGCCGAACAGCCGTCGCGCCGCCGGATTGCTGCCAAGGATGGCGCCGTCTGATGAGACCGAGATGACGCCGGTGGGAATGCTCTCCAGAATCGCCTCCGTGAAGCGATGGCGCAGGTCAATCAGGCGATTGGCTTCTTCCAGCGTCAACCGCGCGTGCTCGCGCTCAGTCCGCCCAGCGGCAAGCTGCGCGGTCATCTCGTTAAAGTTATTCACCAAAATGCCCAGCTCATCGGCGGCGAGCGTCTGCACGCGGAAGTCGAGATTGCCGCGCGCCACTTCCTGCGTGGCTTCGGCCAGAGCCTGAATCGGCGTGGTCAACTGGCGGGAGAGTATCAGCGCGAACCAGGTCGCAATGAACAAAGTAACGATGGCCAGCAGCCACAAGATCGAGAGAAACGTGCTGCGCACAGTACGCCGCTCACGCGCCAGTTGCCCGTATTCCAGGCTCGCGGCATCCAGCCGTTGCGCGGCGGCGGTTAAGTTGGCGGGCAACAGCGTGCCCACGATTACGATGGCTTCCTGGCCATCGCTTAGATCAAACCACTGGCGGCTGAGCGCGACATTCGACTCCTTCCACACCGCCATCCGCGCGCCCTCCGACGACGCCGACAGCAACTCGCCGCCGGGGTCAATCTCCGGCAGCGTCATCGGCGTGCTGGGCCGGCTGACCTCCGCCATGATGCCACCCTGCGCATTGACCACCGCGAGGTAATCCAAATCCTCCAATCTCAAGAGCCGGCGCAGCTCGGCCTGGAGAGCCGGTCGCGCCTTACTCCACTGGGCAGAGGAGGCCGCCAGATCATCGGTCACGCGCAGCACGTCGCCGGCATTCTTGCGCTGGGCAAACTGATCGAGGCCATTGGCCAGCTCCCGCGCATCGCGGCTCATGGTCTCCACGGGACGGCTGAACCATTTGTCGAGCGCGCGATTGACCAGGCTGTACGAAAAGAGGAACAGGAAGATAACGGGGATGACCGACAGCCCAATCGCGCCAGCCACCAGCTTGGTCTTGAACTTTGCGCCGAGTTGGTTGGCACGCCGCTCCAGGTAAAGTTTCAACAGGCTGCGGAACAGGATGAAGCCGAAGATAACCAGTCCTAGAAAAATAATGGACGACAGTGTAAACAGCAGCAGAGTCTGGCGAGAGTCGTTCGGCGCGATGAAGGGCAGGTTGAGCGACGTCAGTCCGAACAGGCTGACTACCAGCACCACCATCAGAACGCTGCTGCCGATGATGAATCCGGGGCGCATGCGCAGGTCGCGCGAGGCCGGCGCCGGGTTATGCGGGGGGGAGGATGAAGTTGGTTCTGTCATGCGTTGAACTATGGCCCCAGAACGGCCCCAGAGCGGACGGAGCAACAGAGCCGCGACCGGAAGGGAGCGGTCGTCGGCAGCCTAACTAATCCGGTAAGCCCGCAAACCCCGCCCTTCCGGTCGCGGCTCTGTTTACCAAGGTCTGCCAAACGGGGTCAGTATATCATGATGCACGCCAGATGAACCCCAGCGGGCCGGACCTGTCTGCTATACTCGCTCACCGTGGGACAATTTAGTGGTGGGTAGTGGTAGGTACTGGCGGGACACCTTCGGCTGCCCCAACCCGTCCACAATATTCTGGTCCGCGAACTTTCCGGGACACATGAGCGCTCCTCGATCACTCGCCGCCAATATCGTCCAACGACTGCTGTACACCCTGCCGGTCGTCTGGATCGTCGTCAGCCTGGTCTTCCTGCTGATCCATCTGGTGCCGGGGGATCCCGTCGAACAGATGCTCGGTGAGCGCGCGCAGCCCGCCGAGCTCGATCAACTGCGCCACCAGATGGGGCTCGACCTACCGCTTGGCCAGCAATATATCAACTACTGGAAGGCTCTGCTGCACGGTGATCTGGGAACCTCCTTCCGCTTTAATGCTCCAGTGGGCGGACTGATCGCGGCTCGCTATCCCTCGACGCTGCTGCTTTCGCTGGCGGCATTGCTGGTAGCGCTCGCGCTGGCAGTGCCCGCCGGAATTCACTCGGCCGTGCATAAGGGCAAGTGGCCGGACCGCCTGCTGGGATTCTTGAGTTTGCTGGGCCTATCATTTCCGGGATTCGCGCTGGGACCGGTGCTGATCCTGATCTTCTCGATCTATCTCGGCTGGTTGCCGGTCTCTGGATCAGGCGGACTCGCCTATCTGGTGCTGCCCGCTCTGACCATGGGCTCCGCGTTGGCGGCCATCCTCACGCGCATGGTGCGCACGGCGATGCTGGAAGAGTTGAATCAGGATTATGTGCGCACGGCGCGCGCCAAGGGTCTGACCGAACGCATCGTGCTCTATAAGCACACGCTGCGCAACGGACTGATCTCGGTGATCACGGTGGTTGGCCTGCAATTCGGCGCGTTGCTCGCTGGAGCGATGGTTACGGAAACAATTTTCTCCTGGCCGGGGATTGGGCGCCTGACCTTGCAGGCCATCAACTCGCGCGACTATCCATTGGTGCAGGGGTGCTTTCTAACCATCTCCATCACCTACATTCTGGTGAATCTAATTACTGATCTGATGTACGCGCAGGCCGATCCGCGCCTGCGCGAAATTTAGGCATTACGGAAACAGGAGGAACGATGTTGGCAACTCGATTCCATCACTTCGCACGAATCGCGCAAGTTCGCGCACTCGCGCCGCTGCTCACGCTGGGCTGCATGATGATATTTTGCCCGACTGGAGCAACGGCGCAGATGCCGAATAAAGCCGAGAGCAAGAATATGGAGTTAGTCGGCACCAGCGATCTGCAAGGGCGACCCGCCTATCAGCCGGTGATCCACCAGCACGGCAACCGTTGGATTGCCTACATTGGTCTGCATGTCGGCGCGGCTCCCAATCCATTGACCGGCGTGGTCGAGGGCAACGGCACGATGATCGTGGATGTTACCAACCCGCGCCAGCCGCGCGCGTTGGCGCATATTCCCGGCGACCGGCTGAACACCAACCAGCCGTCGGAGGCCCAGATGGTGCGCGTCTGCGACATCGCCGGTGGAACCTATCTGCTGCGCGACGGCGGCAGCCGCACGCGCCATGAGGTGTGGAACGTAACTGACCCGGCGGCACCCAAGTTCACCTCCACCGTCGTCGACGGACTATGCGGCACGCACAAGAACTGGTGGGAGTGCGATACCGGCGTGGCCTATCTGCCTTCGCAGGACCCGCGCTGGCGCAATCGCATGACCAAGATTTACGACCTCTCCGATCCCGCGCATCCGAAATTCATCCGCGACTTCGGCCTGCCGGGGCAGGAGCCCGGCGCCACGTCGGAGCCTGCGCCGCCGCTGATTCACGGGTCTATCTCTTATAAGGGCCGTGTCTATATGGCGTATGGGTCATCCAACCACGGCGTCATTCAAATCCTGGATCGCGAGAAACTCATCAAAGGCCCCGCCGAGCCAACGGCGGAGAATCTGCGCGCGCCGCAGATTGGCCGCATCGACATGCCCGTTTATTGGGGCGGACACACCGCCTATCCGATGCTCAGCGTCGCCATGCCCGGCTACGAAAACCAGGCCGAAGGAAAACTGCGCGACATCCTCATCGTGGCCTCCGAGACCACCCGCAACGACTGCACCGGCCCGCGCCACCCGCTGTTCATGATGGACATCACCAACCCCGAGACGCCGTTTCCCATCTCCAGCTACCAGCTTCCCGACGCGGGCGGCAACTTCTGCGACCGCGGCGGCCGCTTCGGCGCGCACTCGGTGAATGAGTCATTCGCTCCGGTCTACTACGGCAAACTTAGTTTTGTTTCCTACTTCAACGCGGGCGTGCGCGCTCTGGATGTTCGCGATCCATTCAACCCCACCGAGGTCGGCCACTACATTCCGCCGCGCTCGGATCGCACCCAGCCCACCTGCACCGTGGTGGTGGGCCAGCCGCCCACGGGCTGCAAGACCGCCGTTCAAACCAATAACGTCGAGACCGATCCGCGCGGCTATATCTACATCGTGGACCGCGCCGGCACCGGCATGCACATACTGCAACTATCAGGCGACGCGAAGTCCATGGCCGGCGGAAAGTAGTCAGAGCCCCGACCGCCAGGAAGGGGGCACCTTCATCGGAAAGTTGCAATCGGCAAACGTGCCCCCTTCCTGGCGGTCGGGGCTCTGAAGTAATGCCGCACAGCACGGGACAATCTTCGGAATGAAGCGCAACCCACTGACCATCTCGAGCTTGATTATCATCGCAGGGCTGCTGCTGTGTGCGCTGGCCGCGCCGTGGCTGGCGCCCGCCGACCCTGCCGCGCAAGAGCTACCGCAGCGACTCACAACTCCCAGCGCGCAAAACTGGCTGGGCATGGATGAGCTGGGCCGCGACGTGCTCTCGCGATTGATCTACGGAGCGCGAATTTCCGTGCAAGTTGGCGTCTCAGTGGTGGCCGTCTCGCTTCTGGTGGGCCTGCTGATCGGCTCCGTGGCCGGTTACTACGGCGGCCTGCTGGATCGCTTCATCAATCTATTCGTCATCAACTCACTTCAGGCCTTTCCAGGAATACTGTTGGCGCTGGCCATCGTGGCCTTTCTGGGACCGGGGCTGGGCAAGCTGATCTTCGCGCTGTGCATCGGCGGCTGGATCGGCTACGCACGCCTGGTGCGCGGCGAAGTGTTGAAGGCGCGCGAGCGCGATTACGTGCAGGCCGCTCGCGCGCTGGGCGTTCGCGATGTACGACTGCTCGTCCGGCACATCTGGCCCAACATAATCGCTCCGGTAATTGTGCAGGCGGCCATCGGCCTGGGTGGCGCAATTCTGGCGGAGGCCACTCTAAGCTTCCTGGGCCTCGGCGTTCCGCCGCCCGCGCCCAGTTGGGGCAGCATGTTGAACGATGGCCGGGCCCACCTGTTCGACGCGCCGCATCTGGTCCTCTTCCCCGCCCTCGCCGTGATGCTGGCCGTGCTGGCCTTCAACTTCCTCGGCGACGCCCTGCGCGACCGCCTCGACCCCCGCGCGTGATGGCGCGCGGCCGCACCGGAAGATTTTTTGATATATACTTATGATATATACTAAACAGTGGAGGGTTGCGATGCCGAAACGGGTGATTGCCAAATTATTCCAAAACGGGCGCAGCCAAGCAGTGCGCCTGCCGCGGGAATTTCGATTTGAAGGGGACCGCGTGCGGGTGCGCAGAGTTGCCGGGGGAGTTCTGTTGGAGCCTGTCATTTCCGATGTAGACAAGTGGTTCGCGGCGATGGACCGATTCAGGGAGGAACCGATTCTGAAAACGGGCCGCCAACAACCGAAGGCGCCGAAACGCAGGATTTTCTAGTGACCTATCTGCTGGATACCAATGCCTGCATCGCGCTCATGAATGGCAAGCCTGCCTCCGTGAGCTCTCGATTCCAGAAGGCCGCCGAAGCCGGCTCGCAGTTCTTCGTGCCGAGCGTGGTGGCCTTTGAGCTGTGGTATGGGGTTGCCAAAAGCAGGCGGCCCGCTTTCAATACTTCGCGCGTGGAAACTTTCTTCCGGGGGCCGGTGCAGTTGCTGACGTTTGATGAACAAGACGCCAGGACAACGGGAAGCGTCCGCGCGGCGATGGAAGCGATTGGTCGTCCCCTCGGGGCGTATGATCTGCTGATCGCAGGGCAAGCCCTCCGCCACAAAATGACGCTGATTACCGCGAATGTCAAAGAATTCAGCCGCGTGAAGGGGCTGCTGCGGGAAGATTGGGCCGCGTGACAGCGCCGCGCACACGGCGCAATCACGAAAACATATATTTACATTTTTAGTTAATGCATATTAATATACTCTCTGAACTTCGTTTTTCACTAGTTGGAAACTGAGGCTGATATCGGAGGGTGGTTCTTATGTCGCGTAAACAGGCTGGGTGGTTTTCCCTATGCGTGTTGGCGCTTACGGCTGGCACGGCGGCGGTGCTGTTGCTGAATCAGCGCCTTGTCGCGCAAACAGGCGCGCAACCAGGCGCACAGCAGGGGAATCCCGCCGACTCCTCCACCGCTGCGGCGGCTGCCGCTGCGCACGCACGCCACCTACCACCGACCAAGGGCAGTCACCGCTATCAATACGCAACTCCCAGCGACGAGCAGCGCTTCGATGCCAGTCAGGTGTACGACCCGCACATTCCACCGCCCACCGTCGCGCCCAACGGCATTCGGGAATTCACGCTGGTGATTGAAGAGGGCGTTCCGCATGAAGTAGCGCCCGGCGTGAGCATTCCGTCCTGGACCATCAACGGAACCGTGCCCGGCCCCGTGCTGCGCGCCACCGAGGGCGACCGGCTGCGCATCACTCTGATCAACAAAGGTAGCCTCCCGCATACGCTGCACTTCCACGGCATTCACGCCGCTACGATGGACGGCGTGTTCGAGTTGGTCCCGCCGGGCGGCAGCTACGTCTACGAATTTGTCGCGGGGCCATACGGCATTCTCCCTTATCACTGCCACGCCATGCCCGCTTCGCAGCATATCCAGAATGGGTTGTATGGCATGCTCATCGTCGATCCCAAAGTAGGCCGCAAGCCCATGAAGGAACTGGCCATGGTGATGAGCGCATTCGACATTGACCGCGACGGCGAAGCCGACTTCTACACATGGAATGGGCGGGCCTTCCAGTACGCCGACAACCCAATTCCCATTGAGCAGGGTGATCCGGTGCGCATGTACGTCCTGAACATGTTCGAGGAGACTATGGTGCCGCACCTGCACGGAAATTTCTTTCAGGTCTACCCCTCCGGCACCACGCTGAAGCCAACAGAGTACACCGACGTGAAGTCACTGAACATCGCCGAGCGGGCGATTCTGGAATTCCAATATGACTTCCCCGGCGCGTACATGTTCCAGTGCCACATCAGCGAACATATGGAGCAGGGCCTAATGGGCTGGTTGCAGGTTGCTCCGCGCACGGCGCTCACGCAGACGCGCAGCGCACCTGCAACGCGGATGCCGTAGTACGGTGTCGCGGAACTGTTTTATGTTGTCATCTATTAGGTTGTCATCCTGAGCGCAGCGAAGGATATGCTTTCTCCGGCGGTTTGGAGGAAATGCGAAAAGCATATCCTTCGCTGCGCTCAGGATGACAATTTCCGAGAGCAATTTTCGAGAGTCTATGACTACACCGACAGAGAATAACTCGAAAAGCTTTTCGCGCCCCGCGGTGGTCGCCAGCGCGCTGCTGCCCGTCGCGGCGGTCGTGGGGACTATTCTGCTCTTCCTGTCGCGCGGCACGGGACTCAGCCTGCAATCACCCGCGCCGATTGAGAATATTGCTTTCGAGCGCATCATCCTGCATCCGGGCGAGATTGAGGCCCACGTGCTCAACACTGGGCCCGAGCCACTGACCATCGCGCAGGTTCAAGTGGGTTGGACGAATCGCGCCAGTTGGGAATTTGAAGTTGAACCAAGTCCCACCATCAGCCGCCTCGAACGGGCTACGGTGCTCATCCCCTACCATTGGATACCGGGCGAGCCTTACGAGGTGGTGCTGATTACCGCCAACAGTTTGCTGTTTACCCATGACATTGAGATCGCCGCCGAGACGCCTCGCATGAGCGCGGAGATGTTCGGCAGCTTCGCGTTGCTGGGAATCTACGTCGGCGTGCTGCCCGTGTTTCTGGGCATCGGCTGGCTGCCATTTCTGAGAGCGCTGCCGCGCCGCTGGTATTACTTCCTGCTCAGCCTGACCTCCGGCCTGCTCGTCTTCCTCGGCGTGGACGCACTGCAGGAAGCGCTCGAAAATTCTGCCGATGTCCCCGGTCCATATCAGGGAGTGGGGATCATACTCATCGGAGTCCTGTTGAGCATCGGAATGCTCTACTCCGTCTCCGGCTGGATGAAGCGCAAGCAACAGAACTCCGGGGCGGGTCCCACTCCGGAGTCGCCATTGTTTCTGGCTTACTCCATCGCCTTCGGCATCGGCGTGCATAACCTGGGCGAAGGACTGGCCATCGGCGGCGCGTATGCGCTCGGCGAATTTGCCGCCGGAACCATGCTGGTGCTGGGCTTCACGCTGCACAATCTGACCGAGGGTGTGGCGGTCGTCGCCCCGCTCATCGCCCCGCAGGCCCCACCGGAAAGCGGCGCGGCGCGGCCGCGCTGGATACATCTGTTGTGGCTGGGAAGCCTGGCGGGCCTGCCCACCATCATCGGCACGCTGCTCGGCGCCATGGCCTTTAGCGCCACCTGGGCCGTTTTATTTCTGGCGATTGGCGCGGGCGCAGTGTTCCAGGTGGTAATCGAGATTACTCGTCATCAGATCCGCAAGCAGGGCGCGGGATCAATGTTCACGGCTCATAATCTGGCGGGCTTTGCCGCGGGCCTGGCGATCATGTATGTTACGGGACTGTTCGTTACGATTTAGCAGATAGATGAAATACTCTATCGTCATCGTCGTCATTCCGAGCGCAGCGAGGAACCTGCTTTGCTTTTTGAACGGACATCTGCTGGGCGTTGAAAAGCAGGTTCCTCGCTGCGCTCGGAATGACGACGAATTGTAGATTGACGCCCCCCAAAGATGGACGGACGGCAAATGGTGCGGAGATGACCGCGCTATACTTGGTTGAACTTACTTATGCCCACGATTGCATCGGAAAATTTGCTGAAGGCCATACTCGAGCTGAGCGAGAACGGCGAAGCGGTGATCGCCGCACGGCTGGCGCAGTTCCTGCGCATCTCGCCCGCCGCGGTCAGCATGGCGCTGAAGCGTCTGCTGCACAGGAAGGACATCCGCTTCACTCCCCGCAAGACCATCCTGCTAACCACCAAAGGCTTTGAGCAGGCCTGCGCGCTGGTGCGCAAGCATCGTCTGGTGGAGCGGCTCCTGGTGGACGTGCTGCATATGCCGTGGGAAAAAGTTCACGACGAGGCCGAGAAACTGGAGCACGCCATCTCGCCCGAACTGGAGGCTCGTCTGCTGGAATTGTTTGGCGCCGCCGGGACCTGTCCGCACGGCAGCCCATTTACGCCGCAGATGCCGCTGGGACAGCATCGCGATGAGGTCGCGCTCGCCGACGCACCGGTCAACCAGCCACTCCGCGTGGTGCGTATCGCCGAGCTGCATGAGCACGAGGAGAATTTCCTCGAATCGCTGGCGGCTCTGCATTTGAAGCCGGGAACCACGGTTCATGTCGCGCGAAAAACTTTTGATGGGATTCTGGAAATCAAGACCGGCGGCAAGAACGTTTCAGTGTCCCAACTGACCGGCTCGCGCATTTGGGTGCGCCATTCCGCAGTCGTTTGACAGTGCCGCGTGCCAGTGTTGCGTGACAGTGCCGCGCGCGTCAGCAAGCGGACACGCCCGCACCGGCACACGGTTTAATGTCACGCCACGGCATGAATGGGAGCGGGATTTGCGCGAGTCGGGCATCGTAACACCGCCGAGCGTGTCCGCTTGCTCACGCGCGCGGCACTGTGACGGCGCTTAACCGTTGCGGAGTTCGTTGAGGACCAGGCGGGAGATTTCCTTGATGGTCTCGAAGACGCCCTCGCCCTTGTAGGCCACCGCTTCAATGACTGACTCATCCTTGCGGCACAGTTCCTTCTTGAGGACATTCACGGGCAGCGCATTGGGCAGGTCGCGCTTATTGAGTTGCAGGACGTAGGGCAACTTCATCAGATCGTAGCCGTGCTCTTGAGGATTCTCGACCAGGTTGTCAATGCTTTCAAGATTCGCTTCGAGGCGCTCCTCCTGCGAGTCGGCGACAAACACCACGCCATCCACGCCGCGCAGGATCAGCTTGCGACTGGCATCGTAGAACACCTGTCCGGGAACGGTATAGAGGTGGAAGCGCGTCTTAAAGCCGCGTACCGTGCCCAGGTCGAGCGGCAGGAAATCGAAGAAGAGCGTGCGGTCGGTTTCCGTGGCCAGCGAAATCATCTTGCCCTTGTTGGGAGCCATCTCGAACACCTTCTCGAGATTGGTGGTCTTGCCTCCCAGGCCGGCGCCGTAATAGACCAGCTTGCAGTTGATTTCCTTGGCGGCAAAGTTGATAAAACTCAATCGAAATCCATAAGTCCCTGAAAAGGATAGATACCGCTACGCAACACTAATGAATGCCAGATTACACCATCCTGTGCGCTTATATCACGGAGATTTTGCCCGGAACAAGTCACCAAACCGGTTCAAGCTCCAGCGAATCAAGCCTTCATGATTCCATACAGGCGACTCCCAACCGGCGCTTGCGGACGCTCACTTGCGCCTGCGAATGCTTACCTCTTCCTGCGAATGGTTACCTCATAGTCCTGGCCTTCTTCTAACGCCGGCAAGGGAGCCACCGGCCGGAGGCGCCCTTTTTCAGCAACTGCCAAAAAATTGATCACCGGCTCCGGGGCGTTGGCAATAGGTGGGGCGATGGGACGCAGTGGTGCTGCCGGAGTCGTGGTAATCTGCCCAAACCCGCCGGAGCGCGCGCGGTCCATCGCCAGATTGGCCAGCCGGTCGGCATCGGCGTTGCGTTCCCTCGGCACGTGGTGGATGGAAAACCGTGGAAATCCAGAGGCCAGCCGCTTCACTTGATCGAAGATCGGCTTCAGGTCTGGACTCTTGACCTTGTAAACACCCTGCATTTGCCGGACAACCAGCTCGGAGTCGCAGTAAACTTTCACGCCGCGCGCTTGGTGCGCCTTGGCATATTCGAGCGCGGCAAGCAGTCCGCGATACTCGGCGACATTGTTGGTCGCGATGCCGATGAATTCAGATAACTCGGCGATGGTCCATCCCGCGGTGTCCCGAACCATCGCTCCATATCCAGCCGGCCCAGGATTCCCGCGCGATCCGCCGTCCACATGAAACACCAGTTCCGCAGGCCCGCCGTGGCCCGGATTGGCTGGGTCAAAACCTAGCGAAGCCTGACTCATAATGTCGGATACTCAGAGAGAGCTTGTGCGCGGGCGCGTTGGGCGGCCTCGGGATCTTCTGGCGCGCTCTCTTCCACATTTCCAGGCACGGCTTCAGGGGCAAAGTACAACATGCGGTCGCAGCTCTCGCAATGGACGATCAGCTCGCCGGATAGCACCTGGCTGACGGCATGCGGTCGCATGTGAACATGGCAGGCAGAGCAGCAACTTCCCTTGACGATCGGCACCACGGCCAACCCTTTGCGGACCTTCAACACACGCTCGTAGCGCTCAAATAGACCGATCTCGATTCCAGTCTTCAATTCTTCCCGCCGCTGGCGCTGGCCCAGCAACTTTCTTTCGTCCTCCGCCTTGCGCGCGCGCGCCTCGGCAACCTGCTTGGTGACCTCGACGCGCTCCACGGCCAGACTGCGCTCGGCTTCCTTCAGCTTGGCGTCGAGCGACTCGGAGGCTTCCATCTCCGCCAGAATCTGATCCTCGGTCTGGCGAATCTGCTGCTCGTGATACTCCACTTCGTGCAGCAGAGCTTTGTACTGTTCGTTGGTTTTCACCTGAAGCGATTGCGACTTGAAGTGCGAGATTTTCTCGCGGAACGTGGCGATGTCCCCCTCGCGCTTGCGGCGACTCAACTGATTGTCGGCGAGCGCCTTCTTGTCCGCCTCGACGCGCGCGACGTGCTGCGCCAGCGTGGACTCGATCTGGGCCACCTCGCGCGGCAGACGGTCGATCTCGGCGACCAGATCGCGGATCACCAAGTCCAATTGTTGCAGCTCGACCAGTCGTTGCAGCGTGGCGTTCATTTGCGGCATTTGAGGCACAAAGGCCCAACCGTTCACAGAAGTTCGGCGCGGAACACCAGGGAATCAGCACACCGGCCGGGCCTTCATGTTACCACAATCCCGCCGCCGGTAAGTATTCAGCGCGCGTCATGCTGTGGTATTAGGCTGTGGTATTAGCCTGTGGTATTGGCTGTGGTATAAGGCTGGTAAACGCCTCGCCTGCCTCCGGATTCCCACGTGTTTCAGCGGGCCTCGGTTGGTTCGCCGCGCTCAGCTTCCTTAAGAATCTCGATCATTGCGGCGGGAGTAACAATCCGGGTGGATTTGTGCTGTTTCAGGGATAAGAGTTCCTTGTCGCCGGTGACCAGAAACTCGGCCTGGCCGGCTTCAGCCAGCGCCAGCAGGTAGATGTCCTTGGGGTCCGGGGCGACGGGCCCGCCCGACTCTGATTCGAGGTTCCGGCAAAAGAAAGAGAAATCCCGAAGGCCCGCCGCGAGCAACTCGGCCGCGCTGGCGCGCAGTCTCGTCCGGAAAAACGGTCGGCCAAGCACATTGCGGAGTTCCGCTATGAGCGCGTCGCTGGCAACCAGCATGAACGCCTTGCGCTCCCAGGCGTCGACCAGCGTAGCCGGTGCGCCCAAGGGCGGAAGCAGGGCGGAGAGCAGGACATTGGTATCCAGGATTAGGCGCATTGATTTAACGCATTGTGGTTGAGGCGCATCAGGATCGCATGGCGCGTTCCCGATACTGTTTCGCGCGAACGTCTTCGACGGACTCGTCAATCATCTTCTGTAGCTCGTCCGGAGAGACATCGGCGAAAGCATCGCTGGCTTCGCGCACCGTCTGATGAAAGATGCGCCAGCGGACCGCTTCCTCAATGAATTTCGAAATGTCGCCCTTGCGCATCCCCTGCGCCCCCAAAAAACAGCGCAAGGCATGATCCGCCTGCTTGGACCAAGTGATGGTCAAGCGAGTGGTTTCAGGCTCGGACATGGCGCCTTTAGTCATATAAGCATATATCCGCTTATAAGTGTAACGGGATGCCGTTCGGTAATGTGGCGCTCCCGCTCCTTGGTCAACTCGACCGCACCCTTCAGATAGGGGCAAGGAAAAACCGAAAAACCTGGCACGGAGGGGACGTTTTCCATCGTATTTTACTTTATAAAGCTCCTTAATGGTCGAAGTGGGGGACTTCCTTGCCGTCCAGAAAGTCGAGCAGGACGCTGCACGCCGCGGCGGCGAAGCGGCGGTAGCCGTCGTCGGTGGGGTAGCCGATGTGCGGCGTGAGCACGACGTTCGGGAGCTTTGTTAGCGGGTGGCCGGGCGGGAGCGGCTCTTGATCGAAAACGTCGAGGCCGGCGCCGGCGATGCGCCTTGTGGCGAGCGCGGCGATGAGTGCGGGTTCATCGACGATTGGCCCGCGCGCGGTGTTGATCAGGTACGCGGTGGGTTTCATCATGGCCAGACGCCGGGCGTCCAGCAGGCCGCGCGAGGTGGCAGTGAGTGAGGTGTGAATGGATACGACGTCGGACTCCGCGAGCAGATCGTCCAGTTCGCGCCGCTCGGCGCCGGCGGCCTGCGCGGCGGCGGCGGTGAGATTGCGGCTCCAGCCGAGCACGCGCATCCCAAACGCCAGCGCGATGCGCGCGACGTGCTGTCCGACCTGGCCGAGGCCGACGATGCCCAACGTCTTGCCGTGCAGCACGGGCGTCGCGGGCGTGGTCCACTCGCCGCGGCGCACGGCGGCGTCGTTCGCGGGAATCTGGCGCATCACGGCGAGCGCGAGCGCCAGCGCCAGCTCCGCCGCGCCGATCGAGCCTCCCGCCGAGGCCTTGGCAATGACGATGCCGCAATCATGGGCGGCGGCGAAGTCGATGTGGTTGGCGTGATTGCCGGTCTGCACGATGATGCGGACGCCGGTTAGTTGCGCCAGCAGTTCGCGCGTGAAGCGGGTGCGCTCGCGGTTGGCGATGAGGGCGTCGCAGCCGCGCAGCGCGGAGGGGTCGCCGAACGGCGCGGTGAAGATGTGTACGTCGATAGGCTTGCCGTGCGGATCGGCGCGCTCACGCAGACGGCGCACGCCGTCGGTCGCGTCCCACGCGTTGTGAATGTCGTCGAGGATGGCGATGCGCATGTGGGAATGGCCTTTATCAGAGCCCCGACCGCGAGGGAGGGGGCACGCTCAACGGAAATGGATATTCGGCAATCGTGCCCCCTCCCTGGCGGTCGGGGCTCTGATCTACCCGAACAATATCCAGCACAATACCGCGCCGACCACAGACATGGATAGGCCCCAGACGAGCAGCCCGTTGAATAGTTTTCTTACGTCGGTGCCGGGGGCCGCGCCGGCAATGTAGAGCGCGCCGACGGTGGAGAGCGACGACAGATCCACCAGGCTCGATCCGACGTTCATTGACCAGGCGATGCTCAGCGGCGGTATGCCGCCGAGCTTATGCGCCAGATCAGGCACCATCGGCAGGAACGCGGGCAGCACCACGCCGGAGGTGCTGCTGTATACCGACACGATGCCGGTGCCAAAGGCCACCACCGCTTCCACTGATCCGGGTGTGGAGACGTTGGCGATGAAGCTGGTGATCAGCGCGAGGCCCTGCACTTCCTGCATTAGAGCGATGAGCACGGTAACACCCGTTACCATCAGGATGACGCCCCAGGGCATGCGCTGGATGGCTTTCGACTCCTCCACCGTGCGCAGCAGAATCAGCGCGGCGGAGAGGATCAACCCCATCATGCCGACGTGCAGTTTTAATCCCGCCACGGTGGCAATGAGAACGACGATGGCGATGGTGGTCAGCCAGTGGCGCGTCTCCATCGCGCCCGCGTCCTGCTCCTCCACCTTCACGGATTTATCGTGATGAACGAATAGCTTCCATCCGCCGAGCAGCAGGAATCCGCCGAAGCCGACCAGCGTGTGCGCCAGCGCGTTATACGCAAACGTCTGCCACTCGACGCCACCCAGGCCGATGCGCGCCATCACGCCGTGCGCCACGATGCCTGTCGGCGCAAAGGGCGACAACGTCCCGGCGAGCGCGCCGTTGCCGGTCATAATGACCATCAGCAGCGGAGGAACTCCCGCGCGCGCGGCGACGGCCATCGCCGCCGGAGCCAGCAGCGCGCTGGCCGGCGTGGCTCCCGCGCCGATGGTGGCCAGGATGAAGCCAATCACAAAAAACAGAATGGGCAGCACGCCCGCATGGCCTCGGCACAAGCGCGTGGCCTTCGCCGTCAGACGCGCAAGCGTGCCGTTGCACTCGGCGATGGCGAACAGCAGCGTCACGCCCACCAGGGTGATGAACAGGTCAGTCGGAAACCCTTCCACAATTTGGGCCACCTTCATATCGCCAAGAAACACGCCGACGATCAGCGCCATCGCCATGGCCAGAACGCCGACGTTGATGCTGGTCACGCAACTCAACGTAACAACGAGTATCAGTGCGCCGACTGAGATCCATGCAAGGTTCATCGTTTCACCACCTCTGCGGAGTTCTTCATCACCTTTACCAGATCCCTGATGTCGGACATATTTTCGAGCGACTCCACCATATTAAATATCTCCATCACGCGCGACTCAGGCAGCACCAGGGACGCGCAGTCGCTGAATTTCTCGTAGAGATCCTCGCGCGTGAACGGCAGGTCGGGACCGCCGCGATAGCGCTCGTCGGCTTGTTGAACAAGAGTTCGCCCGTCCTCCAGGTCCACTTCCACTGTGCTGCGAATCTTCTCCCAACCCTTGGCCTCGATCTCTGGATCGAGTACTCGCTCCACTTTTCTCATCATCTCTTGTACCGGCGCAGATTGCACGAACTCATCGTTGAACTCACGGATGCCCGCCTTGCGGCGCAGCGCGATGGCGCTGACCATGAAAGCGGGGCAGAACTTGGCTTCGAGTTCGTTATGGGCAATCGGATAGCGCAGAGGGTTCAGGATGTTCGACCCGGCGCGCACGCGGATGGCCCGTATCTGTTCGGGCCGGACATCATGGTCGATCACCAGACGGCGCATAGCGTCCATGGTGGGATGGCCGAGCACGCCGCAGGGGTACGGCTTGATCGAGACACCCGGCCAGACGATCACATGAGGGTTGCCGAGTTTTCCGACAATACGGTCCCCGTCAAAACCATTGCCGTGACTGAAGACCTGCATGAATCCCCACGGTGGATCCAGCGCATCCTTGCCGCCCGAGAAGCCTCGCGCGGCCAACTCCGCCGCGATAACTCCGTTCTGCGCCGCGCGCCCCACGTGCAGCGGCTTGGTCATAGTGCCGAAGTTCACGCGAATGCCCGCCGCGCTGCTGGCGGCGATGGCCAGCGCGTGCGCGGTCTTGCCAGCGTCCAACCCCATCAGCTTGGCAGCGGCCACCGCAGCGCCGAACGTGCCGATGGTGCCGGAGGAGTGGAAGCCCTTCATATAATGATTCGGATGGATGGCCTCGGCGATTTTGCACTCAACCTCAAAGCCGGTTAGAAACGCTTCGAGAAACTGTTGGCCACTCACGCTCTGCCGTTCACCGATGGCCAACGCGGCGACCAGGGGAGGGATGGTCGGATGTGTCAGCAGGCCGAAGATGCGGTCGGCGCTGGTGGCGAGCTGGGTGTCGTCCCAGTCGAGCGCGTGCCCGCTGGTGCCGTTAAGCAGCGCCGCCGCTGCTGCGCCGGTGCGGAAGGCCTGCGGGCCGAACGCGGTGGACTCATCGCGGCTGTCGGACTCGCGCAGGTAGCCGCGCAGAATGTTGCTCGCGTCCTGCGTGGAGCCAGCCAGCATCACGCCCAGCCCGTCGATGACGCAGCGCTTGGCCGTGGCCACGGCCGCAGAAGGAAAATTCTGCCACGCGGCCTTGCCGATGAATTCGACGATTCCGTCCGTAACCCGCGCGTCCGTAACGCGCACCTGCTCAGTCATGTTGTTAGAATCCTAATCTCCGGTCCCGCGCCATCATAGATCATAACCCTAATGGCCGCTACTGGCCTCTACGGGAAATGTGGCGGCAGCGGCCGGTAGTGGGCCAGTTTGAATCATTGTCATCCTGAGGAGCGCAGCGACGAAGGATATGCTGTGCGACTGCGCAGAAATTAAAAGCAGATCCTTCGCTCCGCTCAGGATGACAACATTATTTCATGATTAGGAATTTCAAACTGAGCCACTATCGGGGAAATCTACAATGATTTTCTTAAATACCAATTGACGACAATAATTATTTAAAATAGAACGACAAATTCCATGCCTTGTCAATCTGGTCAGAGTGGTCAGAACCGTGAAAGTGTGCACTTTGGTCAGAACCGCGAATTTCGCATCTGCCGATTCTTCCGCAAGAACCGCAAATTTGGCGGCGGCGCAGGCGGGAATTAGGCGAGGTCCAGGCCGCCAAGCTTTCCACATAAATAGTCCCCAGGGAGGGGTGATCGAATTGACTCCAGGATGGTGCATGGGCCATGATGGAGGCAATGCCTTCATGGGGTCGTCCGGGACTATCCGGCTGACGCCGAAGTCAGAGATTGGCCCAAGGCAGATGAGGAGATGAACCCGCTATGGCAGGCACACCGCAGCAGCCCGAGATTCAGTTGAACGCCCTGCCCGAGTACCGTGAGGGCTACGCCAATAGCGTCCAGATAAGGGCCAGTGTGTGGGACTTCCTGCTCACCTTCGGCACCATGGCGCAGCTCGCGCCGGACAAGCTGCAGATCAATAGCTTTCAGGGCGTCTACCTCAGCCCACAGCAGGCCAAGGCGCTCGCCGGGTTGCTCACCCAGAACATTGCGCAGTACGAGAGCGCGTTCGGCGAGATCAAGCTCGATCCGCGCGGGCAGCACGGCACGCTTTCCGTGCAGTAGCCTGGACACCTATAAACAAAGGGTTTCGATGAGAGTTCGACCAAGGAGAATGCGTAGTGGCGGACAGTTGTCTACGAACGATGGAGATTGAAGTACCGGCCGATGTGGTCCAGAAGAAAGTGCAGAAGATTGCGCTGGATTATCAGCGCCACGCGCGGCTCCCGGGCTTTCGTCAAGGCAAGGCTCCACTGTCCTTGATTCAGCGGCGCTATGAAGAGGACATTCGCGGCCAGGCATTGCAGGACCTGGTTCCGGAGTATGTGGAGGCGCAGGTCCGCGAGAAGAAGTGGAATCCCGTGGGCACGCCGTCGGTAACCAATGTGGAGTTCTCCGCCGACGCTCCGCTCCGTTTCAAGGCCAGCGTGGAGGTGATGCCCGAGATCACCTTGGGCGACTACGCGGGACTCCATATTCATGCGGAGAAGACCACGGTCTCCGACGAGGAGATCGCAGACACACTGAAGCGCATGCAGGCCGAGGGCGCCAGCTACGTGAACGTCGAAGAGCCGCGCCCCGTGCAGGATGGCGACTTCGCGAGCCTCGCCGTGGTGGGCAGCGATCCATCGACCGCGGCGGACCCGGACAAGCCCGCCGTTACGCTGGATGACGTGCTGTGCGAGATCGGTGGACAGGACACCGTGCAGGAGTTCAGCGACCATCTGCGCGGCGCAAACGCCGGCGATATGCGCACCTTCGACGTGGCCTACGCGGCGGACTTCCGCGACTCGCGGCTGGCAGGCAAGACGCTCTCGTATCAGGTGAAGGTGCTGGGCATCAAGAAGAAGCAGGTGCCCGATCTAGACGATGAGTTTGCCAAGGAAATGGGGCCGTTCGAATCGCTCGAGGCGCTGCGCACACGCATCCGCGAGGACCTGGGCCTCCACAAGCAGCACGAAGCCGACGAAGACGCGCGCCGCCGTCTGCGCAAGAGTCTGAATGAGCTGCACGACTTCCCCGTCCCTGAGACTCTGGTCGAGAAGCAGACCGACCGGCGCATGGACCGCCTGCGTCGCCAACTGGCGTCCCAGGGAATGGAGCAGCAGTTCGGTTCAGTGGATTGGCCCAAGGTGCGCACGGCGCAGCGCGAGGAAGCGGAGCAGGAGATAAAAACTTCATTGATTCTCGAGCAGATTGCCGATAAGGAGAACTTGGAAGTAACGCAGGCGGAAGTGGACGCGGAGATTGAGAAACTGGCAACATCCACGGGAACGCAGGCGGCTCAGGTGCGGGCGCGGTTGAGCAGTCCAGAGGCCATCGATAGGATAAAGGACCAACTGCGGATCGGCAAAGCGCTCGATTTTGTTCTACAGGCCGCCAGCAAGTAAAGAGCTGCTGGAGAAGCAGTTAGCACCCAACGCGGACGTTCAGGCGCGCTGGATTGAGGGACCCGCTGGCGACGGTTTCACAATATACAGGATCAGGAATAGACACAACTCCAACGAAGAGGGATTTCCGACATGGCTTTGGTTCCAATGGTGGTCGAGCAAACCAACCGCGGCGAGCGAGCGTATGACATTTACTCCCGCCTGCTGAAGGACAATATCATCTTTATCGGTACTCCCATAGACGATAACATTGCCAATCTAGTTACCGCGCAACTGCTCTTTCTGGAAGCGGAAGACCCGGAGAAAGACGTATATTTGTACATCAACAGCCCGGGCGGATCGATCACGGCTGGCATGGCCATTTACGACACCATGCAGTTTGTGCGGCCCGATGTCTCCACCATCTGCATCGGTCAGGCGGCCAGCATGGCGGCGCTGCTGTTGACGGCGGGCGCGGCCGGCAAGCGGTTCTCGCTGCCGAATACGCGGGTGCTGATTCATCAGCCCTCAGCCGATAGAATCTCCGGCCAGGCGACGGATATCGATCTGGCGGCCAAAGAGATATTGCGGATGCGTATGAACACGAATAATCTATTGGCAAAGCATACAGGACAGCCCGTCGAGAAGGTCGCCGTTGACGTGGAACGCGATTACATTATGAATGCCGAGCAGGCCAAGACGTACGGCATCATCGACGAGATCATCACCAAGCATAAGTAAGATTACTGTCAGACTTTAGGGAGCAACCAGTGAAACGCAACGGGACCGAGGAAGCGCTGCATTGTTCGTTCTGCCACAAGGCACAGGATGCCGTAGGGAAACTCATTTCCTCACCTGGTGATGCGCCTCGCGCGTTCATCTGCGATGAATGCGTAACCGTGTGCAATGCGATCCTGGAAGAGGATCGCACGGAAGCTCCGGCGGGCGCGCAGAGCAAACTCCCCAAGCCCGCCGAGATCAAGGACTTCCTCGATCAGTACGTAATCGGCCAGGCCATCACCAAGAAGAAGCTTGCCGTAGCGGTCTATAACCATTACAAGCGCATTCAGCTGAATAAGCAGAAGAACTCCGAGGTCGAGCTGGCCAAGAGCAACATTCTGCTGATCGGCCCCACCGGCACGGGCAAGACGTTGCTTGCTCAAACGCTGGCGCGCTTGTTAGATGTGCCCTTCGCCATTGTTGATGCCACCACTCTTACCGAGGCGGGTTACGTCGGCGAGGACGTGGAGAACATCATACTGAAACTATTGCAGGCTGCCGGCGGCGATGTCACCCGCGCGCAGCAGGGCATCATCTATATCGACGAGATCGACAAGATATCGCGCAAGGATGAGAACCCGTCCATCACCCGCGACGTGTCGGGGGAAGGCGTGCAGCAGGCGCTACTTAAGATTCTGGAAGGCACCGTGGCCTCAGTCCCCCCGCAGGGCGGCCGCAAGCATCCGCATCAGGAGTTCATCTCCGTTGATACCACGAACATTCTGTTCATCTGCGGTGGTGCGTTCGTGGGACTGGATAAAGTAATCAAGCGGCGCGTGGGCGCCAAGTCCGTCGGCTTCCGCGCGGACAAGAAGGAAATCACCTCGGCGCGCGTGGATGTTGATCTGCTCGGAAAGCTTCAGCCCGGCGACTTGATTCGCTATGGACTGATTCCCGAATTTGTGGGCCGGCTCCCGGTGGTTGGCACGCTCGAAGATCTGGATCGGGCGGCGCTGATTGAGATTCTCACCAAGCCCAAGAACGCCCTGATCAAGCAGTATCAGACCCTGTTCGACTATGAGAATGTGCGTCTGAAGTTCCTGGATTCGGCGCTGGAAGCGATTGCCGACAAAGCCATTGAGCGCAAGGTAGGCGCGCGCGGTCTGCGCATGGTTCTCGAAGACTTGATGCTGGACCTGATGTACCACCTTCCGTCCCAAAAACGCGTGCGCGACGTCCTGGTCACAAAAGAGATGGTCCAAAACAAGGAAATCAGCATCCAATATTTTGAGAAGGCCGGCTAAGAGCCGGTTCCCGTTTGCACCGGTCGCTATCCTTGCAAGGAACCGCGCCCATTCGGGATTACCTTTCTCTACTCCAGCCATCCGGAAGTCCTGCGTAGTTTCCTTGTAGGAGACGTTCCTGGTTAAGATGCCAGTGTAGGGTAATTGTGTAGCCGGAATTGCCCAGCAGGCCAACGCAAGAGAAAGATTGCCCACAATTGAAGGAGGCCAACCCAGACATGCTGACCACCAAGGAAAAACCAGAATCCCGGCGGATGCCCATGATGCCTATTCGGGACATGGTCGTCTTCCCACACATGATGACGCCGTTCGTGGTGGGACGCGAGAGCTCCGTGCGCGCCCTCGAAGAGGCCCTGGCTGGCGACAAGAAGATCTTTCTGGCCACCCAGCACGACGCCTCCATAGATGAGCCCAAGCCCAACGAGATTTATCAGGTCGGCATCATTGCCAACATCGTTCAGAGCTTGCGCCTGCCCGACAACAACGTGAAGGTGCTGGTGGAAGGCGTTGAACGCGGTCGCATCCTGAGCATGAATGACGAGGACGGCTTCTTCCACGCCGTGGTCCGCCCCATCCCGCAGAAGGTAGAGCCCACGCCGCAGACCGAGGCCCTCATTAGCCGTGTGAATTCGCTGTTTGAGCAGTACGTCAAAGTCAGCCAAAGCCTGAATTACGAAACCATGATCGCGGCCGTGCGCGGCGAGGACGCGGCAAAGTTGAGCGACACGATCGCGGCCAACCTCAGCATCGGGATTGAAGAGAAGCAGGAGTTGCTGGAAATCCTTGATCCCAACGACCGCCTGACGCGGATCGCGGACATCCTCGATATCGAAATCGAGAAGCTCAACATGGACCGCTCGATTCAAGGGCGCGTCAAAAAGCAAATGGAGCGCGCGCAACGCGAGTACTATCTCAACGAGAAGATGAAGGCCATCCAGAAGGAACTGGGCCGCGGCGAGAAGAACGAGCTCGAAGAGCTGAAGAAGAAAATCGAAACAGCGGGCATGACTGCCGACGCCAAGGAAAAGGCGTTGCAGGAGCTGAAGCGGCTGGAAATGATGCCGCCCATGTCGGCCGAGTCCACCGTGTCGCGCAACTATCTGGACTGGCTGCTCGCTGTGCCGTGGAAGAAGAAGAGCCGCGAGATTCGGAATATCGAGCGCGCCGAGCAGGTGCTCGAAGAAGAGCATTTTGGCCTGGAGAAGATCAAAGAGCGCATCATCGAATATCTCGCCGTGCGCCGTCTGGTGAAAGAGCCCAAGGGCTCAATCCTGTGCTTTGTCGGTCCTCCGGGAGTGGGCAAGACTTCGCTCGGCATGTCCATCGCGCGCGCCACGGGCAGGCAGTTTGTTCGCCTCTCGCTGGGCGGAGTGCGCGATGAGGCGGAGATTCGCGGCCACCGCCGCACTTATATCGGCGCGCTGCCTGGCCAGATTCTTCAGATGATGAAGAAGGCCGGCACTAAGAATCCCGTCTTCATGCTCGATGAAATCGAAAAGATGAGCATGGATTTTCGCGGCGACCCGTCGGCCGCGCTGCTGGAAGTTCTGGACCCCGAGCAGAACTACATGTTCGTGGATCACTACCTGGACGTGGAGTACGATCTCTCGCAGGTCTTCTTCATCGCCACGGCCAACGTGATTCACACCATCCCGCCCGCTCTGCTCGATCGCATGGAAGTCCTCCGCCTCTCCGGTTACACAGAGCCCGAGAAGGTCGAAATCGCCAAGCGGTTCCTAATCAAGAAGCAGCGCACGGAATCCGGGTTGACGGACAAGAACTTGCAATTCACCGATTCCGGCGTTAGCGGCATCATCCAGAGCTTCACGCGCGAGTCCGGAGTCCGCAATCTGGAGCGAGAGATCGCCAACGTCTGCCGCAAAGTCGCGCGCAAGGTGGTTAAAGAAGGTCCCGAAGTTTCCGCCACGATAACCGGTGAGAACGTCTCCGAGTACCTGGGCGTCATTAAGTACCGCGACCAGACCGCGGAGAAAACCAGCGAAATTGGCCTGTCCACGGGACTCGCATGGACCGAAGTGGGCGGCTCCATCCTCTCCATCGAAGCGACACTGATGGACGGCAAAGGAAAGCTGACTCTCACCGGAAAGCTCGGTGATGTGATGCAGGAGTCAGCACAGGCGGCCATGAGCTACATCCGCTCACGCAGCCACCAGCTGGGCTTGGACCGCGAGTTCTACCGCCACCTTGATATTCACATCCATGTCCCGGAGGGCGCCATTCCCAAGGACGGGCCGTCCGCGGGAATCACGCTGGCCACCACCCTCGCCAGCGCTCTCACCAAAAACCCAGTGCGCCGCGATGTGGCCATGACCGGTGAAATAACGCTGCGCGGGAAGGTGCTCCCCATCGGCGGCCTGAAGGAAAAATTGCTCGCCGCACAGCGCGCCGGCATCCGCACCGTAATCCTTCCGAAGGACAATCAGAAGGACATGGCTGATATTCCTGCTACTATTCATCAGGATTTTACGCTACACTTTGTCGAGACCATGGACGAGGTCTTGAAGATCGCGCTGGAGCGTCCGGTGGACCCGCTCGCAGCGGTTGCCATTGAGCCGCCTCTGCGGACTGATTTTTCAGCCGGAGACAGCGCCGATCAGGATTCGGTAACGCACTAGGATTCGCAGCGGCTGGAAGCGACCGCAGTATTGCTGCCCTCACAGCCTTGCGCATCATTATGATTCAATCAATTTCGATCTTTTGAAGGATTGGCACGCGCCCGCGTTGCGCTTTCTCGCGCATTGCGGGGTTGCATCTTGCCTGATTTACTATGCCCATTAAAAATGGTTCTACCCAGACTCACAGCGGTCGTGGTGAGCGCAAAAGCTCACCTCCGCCTCCGCCGCCGCCCCCTCAAGACAGTAGTGCGCCCGAGTCTTCCGCGCCGGTAAATGTCGCGGGGCAGCCTCCCGCGCCGCCTGCTACTCCCCCTGCCGCGCCAAACGCCCCCGCGCCTTCGCCGGTAGCCGCCAAGGGTCGCATGGCGCTGGCCGAGCTGAAGCAGATGAACATAGCGCGACTCGCGCAAGTGGCCAAGGACCTCGATATTCCAAAAGCCTCCACCATGCGCAAGCATGAACTGGTGTTCCGCATCCTACAGGCGCAGGCGGAAAAGGATGGACTCGTCTTCTCCGAAGGCGTGCTCGAAGCGCTCCCGGAAGGCTACGGATTCCTGCGCGCGCCGGATTACAACTACCTTCCATCCCCCGATGACATCTACGTTTCGCCGTCGCAGATACGGCGGTTTGATCTGCGCACGGGGGACACCATCTCGGGGCAGGTGCGGCAGCCCAAGGAGGGCGAGAATTATTTCGCGCTGGTGAAGATC